>JBBRHB010000702.1:0-2998 GCA_038223355.1 Chloroflexales bacterium | reverse complement strand
GGAGGCGTAGAAATGTTCCTAGTAGCCCCCCGAGGCCGAAAAATAGCGCTCCCAGGCCAATCGCTGCCGTCAAATACCCTGTGATGCGCTGTGCAGTTTCAATGCGAGCTGCAGTAGCCTGACGCGCGTCGTCCAGCAATTGGCCACGGTGATACGCCCACACTGCGCCGCCAATCAATGCGGTGGCGAACTCTAGCGTATGGTCAACCAGGATCGAATGCCAGGTCCCCGTACCGAATACGACCAGCAAGAGCTCGTACAGCAAGCTCGTCAAGCTGCCGAGGGCTGCAACGGCCGCAACAGTAATAATCACTGCCGCGTAGACTTGCCGTAGCGTTGAGCCTGCCTCATCAGGACGTAACGGCGTGTTTCGACGTATAAGCGAACGGGTCCAAACGTGATGCGGTAGCCACACGGCTAGCCCAGCGATCAGCCCTGCCACGCTTTGCCCCACGGCCGAACTCGTACCGATCGGGGGTGTCAGCACCATCTGCAACAGTTGGTCTACCACATTCGCCGCAGCAAAGCTGGCAAGGCCCAGGCTGACGGCCTGGATGATAAGGACATACCACCGGCGCAACGTCGCTGATGCACCGCCTTGCTCAACCTCTAGCCGATCCTTACGCAGGACGTTCCAGTGGTAGCCCCACACGGCACCGTTAAGCAGTAATGCTCCGATCAACGGCTGGAGCAGTGCGCCCGCGTGCGGTGCCAGCAGCAAGCCAAGCAATACTTGGAGTTCGAAGAGCAGACTGACCATCGCAACCAGCAGCACCACATAGCAATACAAGCGGCGCAGTGCCGAATGGCGCTCCTGTGGCGTGCGGATACTACGCTGTGCCCACCACCAATGAATGCCCCAGAGTGGCAGCCCACAGATGACGAGCGCCAGGCTGAGGCTCAGATTTGAGGCGAACTGTGCCGGTTGGCCGACCGCCGTAGCGTCGATCACCCGCTCGATGACGGCGACAAGAACGCCGCGCGCACCGGCTAACAGAATCTGCAGACCCAGGAATGCGGCTGCATAGATATACAGCCGGCGTACAATATCTTTGGTCATGGCCGCCTTAGCCTCCTACCGCTTCGGTTGCAGATAAAATGGTCCGCTCAAAATTTTCCAATCGCTGCCTTGGCGCTGCAACAAGACCTCGCGATCATTGGTGTACTGTCCGGTACTGAAGAGGCCGCCGGGCTGTACATAGGTCAGCTTGACGGTCACCGTAGCCGTCGGCTCATGTACGGTTGTCTTGCTCACGACCATCTGGCTATTCTTAAGTTCACTGGCAAGCTGCTGCTGTAACTCAGCCATTGTTAGCTGAAGCTGGCTATCACTGCTGAGAAAATGATAGGCCGCCTGATAGTCATCCTGATAGGCCGCTTGGTAAAAACGCTGTACCGTGCCCTCCGGTGTGTTCACAGGTGCTAATGCAGGTGTACGGCGGGTGAGGAGCGGCAGACTAATGAGCCCCACTATGATCAGCAGGATCGCTCCTACTACTAGGAGCAAGAAGCCGCGATCAACGCTGGGCCGCTTCGCAGGCGACTGCGGAGCACCAGCTGGCTTATCGATCACCGGTTCCTGTCGGTCTGTGCCTTGCTGAACCATCGGTTGCTCCACAAGCTACAACGCATCCCGATGCGTTATTCATGTCAACGCCAGATCCGCCACCACCTCGGCCGCTACCTCATAGCGTTGGAAGGATGGCATGATGTAAACCCCATCCACCAGCGGTCGCACCTCGCGCAGTAACTCGCGGGCCATCCTCACACCTTCTTTGCGCCCCTCGGGACCGGCCAGTTTCATGCGATGTACCACGGCTGGCGTGGGCGAGATGCCCGGGACCTCGTTTTGTAGAAACTCGGCTTGGCGGTGAGATTGGAGAGGTAAAATGCCCAAGATAATGGGAATTGGGCATGGGCCGAGCCGTACCAGAAAGTCTTTGAAGCTCTCGGCATCATAGGCAATCTGCGTCATTGCGAAATTGGCACCCGCTGCGACCCGCAGCCGGAACTTCGCAATCTCAGCGTCGAGGTCTTCTGCATTATGGTTGAGCGGCACGCCTACCAGGAAGTTGGTCGGAGTCCCAATATCATGGCCCGAGGTATCGTGTCCCTGATTCATGCCAAGTACGACTTTGACGAGCCCCAGCGTATCGACATCAAAGACGCCACTCGTCCCAGGGTAGTTCCCCAATGCCGGCGGGTCGCCCTTTAAGGTCAAAATGTTACGGACATTCAAGGCATGCGCGCCAAGCAAATCACTTTGTAGCCCCATCAGCGAGCGATCCCGGGTGGTGAAGTGAATAATTGTCTCGAGACCTGTCTGCTGCTGAAGCAGTGCGCACATCGCCAGCGGCCCCATGCGCACCCGCGCCATCGGCGAGTCGGCCACATTAATAAATTCAACCCCGTGCTCGCGCAGCATCATCGCGCCCTCGATGCACTTGAGCGGGTTGTGACCCTTCGGCGGATCGATCTCGACGCAGACAATAAACTCGCGCGCTGCTAGCTTGCGCGCCAGCTTTGTCGGCTCGGCCACTTGCTTTGCTGCTGACTCCTGTTTGGACTGATCCGAGACTACGACATGCACATGTGCTGCCGGTGCATCTGGTGCCAGATCGACCAGCGCCTCTCGCATCGCTCGAATATGCTCGGGCGTAGTGCCACAGCAACCACCGACCAGGGTTACACCAAGCTCTTCGACCTTTCGGCGCGCATAGCGTGCCATATAGGGGGGCGTTGAAGGATAAAAGATGCGATTATTTTGCTCCGTTGGCCAGCCTGCATTCGGTTGCCCTGACAACCGCGCCTGGGGTTGAGCCAAATGCATCGCTTCCAAGGTCTTAAAGACGCGTT
This sequence comes from Chloroflexales bacterium, assembly GCA_038223355.1. Lineage (GTDB taxonomy): Bacteria > Chloroflexota > Chloroflexia > Chloroflexales > Kallotenuaceae > JACDGP01. Next base: position 142 of record JBBRHB010000702.1, on the reverse strand, counting down.
GCGGCCCCACCGAGCAATTAACGCCGACGACGTCCACGCCTAAGGCCATAAGCTTGGTGACGACTTCTTCGGGTGTATGGCCGAAGGTCGTGCGTCCATCCTCCGCGAAGCTCATCTGCGCCACAATTGGCAGGTCACTCAC
>JBBRHB010000701.1:0-3006 GCA_038223355.1 Chloroflexales bacterium | reverse complement strand
TGTTTTACCAACCGACCGGCTACCGGAGCGACGCTGCAATGACGAAAGCCCATAGAGGACGGTTCCCGTGACGTTGAACAACGCGTGGGCGACGCCGGTCCGCCGCTGTGTACCCTGGAGATAGCGCCAGTCTGCTAATCCCGTCACTGCAGCGCTGAGGGCTGCCACGAGACCTATGTCGACGCAAAGATCGGCACCCTCATCGATGCCGGCAAGATCGAGGGCCAGTGCCGCCGTCCACGTGCCGATGGGAATGGCGACAATCGCAGGATGAAGTGGATGGCCGGCGGGAGTGCCGTGCAGTAGATCCTCGATGGGTTTCGAGGCAGGACCAAAGTGATCAAATGCAATACTGGCAGCGTGTTCGAGAAGATCACCGACCGTGTCAAGCCAGCTCTGCCGATCAATAAACTGTAGGATGTCGTTACTCAACATACACCTCCCTCTCTTGAGAACGAGGCAATCAACGATTGCTCGCCACCTCTACGATATCAGGCCTCTAGAGCACTGTCCAATCTGCCTGTGTGCAGAAATCGGCTTGCGCTTATGGTCCAGATTGCCCCTGGCTTGAGCGCTGGGCACGGCGGCGCGTGAAGATGCGGGCGACGGCCCCTATCGCCAGGATGAGCGCGATGCCGCCGATATAGATACCGAAGTCCAGCGGTAGCATTAGCCAGTTGATAACGCGATGGTTGCGTGTCACACCGGCGATTTGGGCGGCACGCGGCTGACCCTGTGGGTACGTGACCGGCACGGATGCCCCGACCTGCAGCCCCGGCCAGCTTCCCGCATCGATCTCGTCGACCGCGACAACCATGCCGCCGCTGTCGCCCGGATCGAACTCCAGCTCGACCCGGTCGAACGGTTGCAGCAGTTCTTGACTCGATACGTCTGTATTGCCAGGCTCTATGGTGAGATGGTCGATATTGCGCACCGTTGCCGTCGCCGTCAGTCGCGGCGCTCCGCGGTCAAAGAAGATCGCCGGCCGGATCGAGAAGATAACGAGCGCGACGATGGTCACCCCAAACAGTGTGACCAGGACAAGCCGCGCCGGCAGCGAGCGGCTCCCCAATGCGCTCATGCCAAACGCAATCGCGAGGAGTCCGAGCACGAGCGGCTGCCAGTCGTTGTACGCAAACACTGACAGAAACGAGAGCGTCGACTGCTGCTCTAGCCGCGCCGCAACGAACGGAAATTGCCGTAGCCACTTTGTGGGCTGATAGCGCACGCGCACATTAGAGCCGGGACGTAGCTGATCATAGCTTGCCACATCAACATCGATCAAGGCGACGTTCGACCAGCTTTGATCGCGTGGCTCGTAGCTTACGGTGATGCTCAGACGACGGAGCCACGAGTTGGATCTCGATTCCGGCGAAATGCGTTCGCTCTTGCTAACGACCTTCCCCGGCCCGACGATCCCATGGCGATCCAGGTAGATCGAACTGCCAACGATCGGACCAAGGCAGATTGCCAGGAGTGCGATGATGAAGAGCCACGCGAGCAGCGTGCCAATTGCCGAAAATAGCCGTCGCATCTTAAGCCTCCCGCCCGGTCACAGCCAGTGCCGATACCGGATCCGTTCGCGTATTGTGCACCTACGTGCAGTAAGGATGAGTTGTCTGATGATAGCTACCCGGCTACTTACGGAGACGCGGATCGAGGGCGTCGCGCAGACCGTCGCCGAGCAGGTTGAAGCCCGCGACCACCAGCAGGATCCCTAGGGCCGGGAAGGTTGCCAGCCACCATTGGGTCGCGAGGTAGTTGCGGCCCTCGCTGATCATGACGCCCCACTCGGGCGTTGGTGGCTGAGCGCCGAAGCCGATGAACGAAAGACCCGCCACGGACGTGATCGCGGCACCCAGGTCGAAGGTCGACTGCACCAGCAGGGGAGCGAGCGCGTTCGGTAGCAGATGGCGTAGGATAATGCGCCAGCGTGGCACCCCGAGCGAGCGTGCCGCCAGGACGAACTCCCGCTCCTTGAGCGAGAGCACTTGGCCCCGAATCAAGCGGGCATAGACGGGCCAAGTAACGGCCGCGATCGCGATTAGTGCATTGCGCAGATTAGGCCCTAGTGCGGCAGCAATCGCCATTGCTAAAATCAGCGCGGGAAAGGCGAAAAAGATATCCGTGATACGCATCACGAACTCGTCGGCCAGGCCCCCGGCATAGCCTGCTACCAAACCGAGCAGCGTGCCGAGCCCGGCGGCGATGGCGACGACGCCGACACCGACCAGCAGTGAGATGCGGGTCCCATAAAGCATGCGGCTAAGGACGTCACGGCCGAGTTTATCCGTACCCATCGGGTGGGCGGCGGATGGCGGGCGCAACCCTTCTATAACCTTCTGGGCCAGCGGATCGCTTGGACTTATGAGCGGTGCGAAAAGCGCTGCCAGCGCGAAGACGACCAGCACGACGATACCCGCCACAACGGCGGGCTGACGAAAGCTCTGGCCGATCCGCCGTCGTCGGACTACCGGCGCAGGCTCATCTGCGGGCGCAACGACGAGTGGCGTGTTGGTTACAGCCATCGCTCTATGCACATTCCTTGGTTATCCCACCCGTATGCGTGGATCGAGCACGTGGTAGCCGATGTCCACGAGCAAGTTGACGACCGGGTAGACCACGGCGGAGACCAGCGTTACGCCCATCACGGCGGGGAAGTCCAGGCTCACCGCCGACGCCGTAGCATAGCGACCGAGGCCGGGCCAAGCGAAGATCGTTTCCGTCAGAACGGCCCCCGAGAGCAGGCTTCCAAAGGTCACACCGATCGTCGTTAGGACCGGAATCATCGAGTTCTTCAAGGCATGCCGCAGAAGCACGACACTGCCGCGCAGACCTTTGGCGCGCGCCGTGCGCACATAGTCTTGTTGCAGCACCTCCAGCATGGCAGAGCGCGTCATGCGCAGCAGCACTGCCGTCGAGAAGTAGCCGAGCGTCAAGGCGGGGAGCACCAGATGCATCAGGCTGCTGTTGAAGGCCTTTGAATCGCGGGCCAGCAGACTATCC
>JBBRHB010000700.1:0-3012 GCA_038223355.1 Chloroflexales bacterium | reverse complement strand
CAGCGAATCAGGGATAAGGGTCGGCCCGCAGATTACACATCGTACGGCGACGATTGGTGGTGGCAATACGATGCCGCTGACGGTGGACTTCCATGAGCCGGGCTTTGTGGGTCAGCTCGGCTAGCATAACGCTGCGACGGGGAGCATGGGCTTTTGGTTCCAGCTGAGCGGCGACGAGCAGCAGAAGGCCGAGAGTCCGATGGGGCCAGCGAATCCGCAGGCGCTCAACCGCTATAGGTATGTCCTCAATAATCCCCTTAGGTATACCGATCTCGGTGGGCATAGTGTATATTTGAGTCACGCTGAGGCAAACAAGTTTGCCAGTGATCTAGGGCAGGTAATGCGCGCTCTGGAAACGAGTAGCAATCTGTCTACACTTATAGTTGTTTGACTGCTACTGCACGTCCTCAAGAGGACTGGTCCTCTTGATCACTCCAATGACGATGGGCGACGGTAACTACGCATGGAAACTATTCGCAAGTTCCCTAATGAATACAAATTCCTTAACCAACATGTTGCAAGCATATCATTCCCTCATGCCTTATCAGGGTCGGATGGAAATGCTGACTTTTTTGTAAGATTACAAGGCGGCAGCTCATATTCATTTACGGCCTTTACACCCATGGAAGTAGTAAGGCTTATGCATATTAAGAGGCAGTATTATTTTGTCTCCCCTGGAATCATTTTAGTAGAGACCATTAGTATTGAGACGATTTTAGTGGCAGTAGAGCACTGCCTCTACCTTGCTCAGAACGACTATATTCTATTCGAGCATTTTGGTGTTTTGCAGAAAGAGAAATAACGACAGAGAGATACTGCACGTCAACGGCGGCTAGGATGGCATCATTCTTGATGAACAAACATCAGTTAGTCAAGATCATGTGCACCGCGCTCTTAGCGGCTGTAAGGAGTTTCTGATGAGTACCGTTGACGAAGTACTGGCCGCGAACGCGGCCTATGTTGGGACTTTTGGCGACAAGGGCAATCTGCCCATGCCGCCGGGACGGCAGTTCGCCATCCTGACATGTATGGATGCTCGACTTGATCCGGCCAAGTACGCGGGGCTGGCTGAAGGTGATGCGCACGTCATCCGTAATGCCGGGGGTCGCGCGAGTGACGATGCAATCCGGTCGCTGGTGATCTCGTATAAGCTGCTGGGCACTAAAGAATGGTTTGTGATTCACCACACGAACTGCGGCATGGAGACCTTCACCGACGAGATTATGCGCAGTTTACTGGCGCACAGCCTGAAAACGGCCTCGGTTGACGCAAGCGGCTGGCATGATACGGGCGATGGGCCGGGCTCGAATGAAGCCGAACATATGAGTTTCCTGACGATCAAGGATCTACAGCAGAGCGTCGTTGATGACGTCCAGCGTATCCGCACGCATCCGCTCGTGCCACGCGAGATCCCGATCTATGGCTACATCTATGATGTTAACAGCGGTCGTCTAAGCGAGGTGCCTGAGGCAACGCGCATCGGGGCTGCAACGTAGTTCAGTCCTCGTCGGGCCATTCCACAATCACTAGCACGGTGTCGTCCACGATTTCGACGGCGTAGGTGGGGATGCGGAGGCCGACCGGCGGTACGATTGATTTACCGATCCTGACGTTATAGGCCCAGCCGTGCAGTGGGCAGGTCACTATGTCGTCGCGAAGCACACCGGAACTGAGCGAGCCACCCTGATGGCGGCAGGCGTCGCCGAAGGCGTACAGTGTTCCATCGACATTTGCCAGGGCGATTGGTAAACCGTCGATGACGATATATTTCATTTGACCGGGCTGGAGTTCGCCAACCTCGGCTGCCTTGGTGGCCTCGCGCATCGCCAGACGATTCCTTTGCTGAACGTACAGACTGGGCTAGAGCAGTGCTCCGGCCCAGTCTGCTCTTACCTGCGGTGAACTATTTGTTGCTAATCAAGATAAAGACCCGGGCTTTGCCGAGGCCGGTATCATCAACGCCAGGCTCGCCCGCAATGCCGATACCTTTGATCGGCTTAATGCCTTTACCGCTGGGCATATTGTAGATCTGATCGGCTGTTTTGCCCTGCGCTTGCGCAACGGTGGCGACAATCTGCGGCACGTTGAAGTACCAAACGCCGCCATTCTTAACAGGTAGATTGGCCTGGATCGCCTTGAAGTTCGGATCATTGACCATGGGCTGTTTGCTCCCGCTACCGGCGTTCGTCAAGGCCGCCTCACCTACGCCGATCATGAGATCATCACCGACGAAACCATACCCTAAGACCGTCTCGCCAGCCGCCGTTTTAAGCGTGCGCCAGGACTGACCACCAGCGGTACTATCCGCAAAAGTGGTCCCACCGCCGCCGGCCTTACCAATCGCGGCTTCGATCTTCTTCAGGCCAGCTTTGGCCTTGTCTTTCTCCGGCGTACGGAGCGTGAGGTAACCGGTCACGGGAATGGGCAAGCCAGATAGTTTATCGGCGGGGACCAGGACAAAAGCAGCATCGCCCTGGAGCCAGTCTAGAAGGTCGCGTTCAAGGTTGACGTCGAGTTGCTCTTCAAGAGTCTTGAGCTGTTGGGTAGCGTTCGGTTGAGCGTTGATCGCATCCATAATGGTTTGTTTCGTGGTAGGTGGAATCGTGCCTGTGATCAACGCCAACGCTTGCTGACCGACCGTGCCTAAGACACCCGGTCCTACGGCCGCCTGGGCTGCTTTCAATTGCGCCTTGGTTTTGTCGTCGAGCTTGGTCAAATCAAACTTTACAGTCGAGTCGAGCGCGATCCCCTGACCGACGATTGAGATCGAGGACCCTAAGCCCTGGAGCGCCGTGATAGTCTGCAAGTTTTTTTCCAGCTGTTGGCTCTGTTCGGGCGGCAAATTCGCCATTTGCGTTGCGACAGCAGCCTTGATCGCCGTTGAGATCGGCTCGCCGTCCATAAACACGTAGCCAATAGCGGTTTTGGGGAGACCGCCCAGGATCATCTGAAAGTGAGCATTCTCTGCCAATGTGTTCTTGGGATCTTTCGCGCGGTCCGCAACGGCCTTGA
>JBBRHB010000699.1:0-3021 GCA_038223355.1 Chloroflexales bacterium | reverse complement strand
TGGGCAGGCGGCTAAGAGCAGCAGGCTTGGCCAGGAGGGTTTCAGGAGGCGCCAGACGAGGAACAGGCTAGCGAGGTCAGCCAGGATGGCCGGCACGCGCAACCAGAAAGGAAAGGGTAGGCCAGTATACGCGCTGAGGGCGAGCATAGCGCGCAGGACGTATATCATCGCTGGTGGGTGGTTGAACCAAGGGTCGCTATGATAGACGTCTATCCCGCGCTCGTGCTGGGCGAGGTCGGCGAAGTGCTGCCAGGTCAGCATATCGTTGGTGCCGATGGTCGTGAGCGCGATGCTGAGCTTGAACAGGAGGACGAGCAGCGCGACGGCCGCAACCGTGGCCGGCCAGCGCCAGTCCTGCCATCTGGCTGCCGACATGCCAAGGCGTCGTGAAAAATGCATCCTTATCCTTCCGGTTGAGAGCCAATTAGGGCGGCTATGATGCCATCAAACGGTGCCTCATGCAATTTTAACGGCGAGCATTAGCGATTTTCACCAGCCGCCTGTTTTGTTTCAAGAAGTGGGCCTCCGTCGTCGGGCTGCTTTGTTTAGAGCGATTGCTGTCGTGGTAACATGATGGTCCAAACTCTGGTTTGCCCTCGTGGGCCGTCACATTAAAGTATGACCTTTCTCCGACCGAACTGAGGAGGTGGACAATGTTCCAGAGCGCCTATGACGAGATTGCAGAGTGGTATAACGGCTGGGCTGGGCCGACGATAGACGAGGATCCTTACTTTCTGGCAGTAGAGGCGCTCATGGGAACGATTACGGGGCAACGCATCTGTGACCTCGCCTGCGGCCAGGGGCGGGTGGCGCGCTACCTAGCAGAACGCGGGGCAAGCATCGTCGGGATTGATGTCTCGGCAAAGTTGTTAGCGATCGCTCGCAGCTATGAGCAAGGTGCGACACGCGACATCACCTATTTCCAAGATGACGCTCGGAGCCTGGACGGCATTCCAGACAACGCATTCGACGGCGTCCTCTGTTTCATGGCGCTGATGGACATCCAGGACCTTGCCCCGACGCTCCACACCGTTGCGCGCATCCTAAAGCCTGCTGGGTGGTTCGTCTTTGCGACGCTCCATCCATGCTTTCACACGTCGCGCTCAGGGGAGCTGGCATCATCGGATGGATGGGTGCGCACAATAGGTGATTACTTCACGGAGGGCTACTGGCGCTCCGACACTAGAACAGGGCCGCCCGGCAAGGTGGGTGCCTATCACTACACGCTGAGCAGCTACATCAACGGCCTGAATGATGCTGGGCTGATGCTAGAGCAGGTTAGTGAGCCGCTCGCCACCCCCAGCTTGGCCGAGGCAAGGCCGGTATGGGCGGAAGTACTGGCAGTTTTGGTGGCGCGGTGCCGGAAGGGCGCGCCGGGCGACGATGTATAACATGCTCTAACAATAACAACAGCAGGTAGTTGAAGAAGTGTGTATGAGGGTGTATGGCAACTGCAGTTGCGCGGCGACAGTTTAGTGTCGCGGATTACCACCGGATGGTCAAGGCGGGTATTCTGAGGGAGGATGATCGCGTTGAACTTATCGCTGGTGAGGTGTTGGAGATGAGTCCGATTGGGACGCGGCACGCGGCCTGCATCGACCGGTTAAATGCATTACTCAATCGCGAGGTAGGGGCTAATGGGATCGTTCGTGTGCAAAGCCCGATCCTGCTGGACGACTACTCTGAGTCGCAACCTGATCTTGCCTTACTGCGGGTACGTGACGATTATTATATGTATGGACATCCCACACCCCAGGACGTGTTGCTGGTGGTGGAAGTCGGTGACTCATCGATGGCCTATGACCACGACGTTAAGTTGCCATTGTATGCCGAGGCCGGTATTCGCGAGGTATGGCTTGTGAGCATTCCGACTGAACGTATCGAATGCTATATACAGCCAGCAGATGGAGGTTATCAAACAGTCAATACTTTGGAGCGAGGGCAAATATTAACCTCAACCGTCCTGCCGAACTTGGCCGTGGCAGTTGATACCATTTTTGGGTAAAGCTAGCGGAAACGTGGTGTCCATGAGGCAAGCCGTGCTTCCTAATGTACTGACTCAGCAGTGCGCACGGCGTCAGTTAACGATTGGCGTGTTTCGAGCCGGTAGGTGAGTGTGCCGGCGGTCCAAATCAGCGTATTGCCGTCGACCAACTGGCGCTGTGCGATGGTCCTTCCGCCATTTGCCAGGTATACCTCGATCAGGTGCGGGCCGATGACCCACGCGGCGGACCGACCGTTGACGGTGGTCTGCGTTAATTCTGTGACCATCGATTTTCGCATCAGGAGATCGGATGAGAGCAGGTGCAGGCTTAGTCGCGTGTGCTCGGGCTGATTGGGTTCGAGCCATATGAGGATCACCGCCGGTCCATTGAGGTCTTGGACAAAGACCCTATCTGGCACTCCTAGATCGGACGGGTAGCTTGGTAGGTGGATCGGGAACGGTAGCTGGCGGCGCGCATCGGATAGCGTTGTTGCGCCGGCCAACTCCTGTAGCGCGGTCTTGATCGTTGGTGATGGCGGTACGGTTGGCGACGGCGTAGCCGGTGGAGGAGCTGCGCTGGGACGGTGCAGCGGTGCCGGTGTTGGCAGTACGATCTCAACGGCACCAATACGCAAGATGGCGCGCACTCCGGCGCGCACCTGTGGAACGCTCCACAGACCCAGAAGCAGTACAATGAGTAGCGCCACTGCCAAGGCGCGCCTCCTCACCGGCAGCCCTCCCCGCCGTTGGGACTGAGATGCAGACAGCACGACGGCTGTGATCGCCGGTGTGGGCGGATACTCGAATGTCTGTGCCGTGGCTTGCAGCCAGGCTTCCCAGTCCTCGGTTGGCAGACGTTCGTTCATGCCTGTCGTTCCTCGCGCAAGGCAGGGAATTCCCCGTCCACCACACTGCGAAGCCGTCCGGTCGCACGGTGCAGCCGCGATTTCACCGTTCCTGCGGGTACTCCCAACGCTACCGCCATCTCTGCTTCATCAAGGTCTAAAAAATACCGGAGATACAGCACTTCCTGGTCG
>JBBRHB010000698.1:0-3021 GCA_038223355.1 Chloroflexales bacterium | reverse complement strand
TTGATCGCGAAGCCGCCCGTGCGCGCTATCGTAAAATGATGCGGGGGCCGTTCATGCGTGGCGTGGGCATCTTCACTGTCGTGGTGATCTTGCTGTCGTGGGCGTGGGGAGCAGCTGCAGCCTTTGCGCCGAGCGTCGAGCACCTGGCCAATCACGACTATAGTGTGCGACCGGCGCAGTGTATCGCCTGTCATAACCAAACAATCAGCGTGCCACAACCAGCAGGCGTTGCCATTCCGCCACGGATGCCACATTGGCCAGCCCCAAGTTGTGGCTTCTGCCACCGCCAAAGCTTTCCCGCCAAGTAACGCCGGTTGCCAGGGACGACGAAACACGCATATGCTTTATAGCGACACAATTACGGCAATCGCGACCCCAGTGGGCGAAGGGGGCGTGGGCATTATTCGCTTGAGCGGCGATGAGGCACTGCCGATTCTACGGCGCATCTTCCGCCCACAGCATGGCGGCGATAAGTATCGTCCCCAACTGCTACGCTATGGACAGGTTGTGGCTACGGATGGGAGCATCGAAGACGAGGCGCTGGCCGTCTACTTCCGCGCACCGCACTCCTATACACGTGAGGATGTCGTGGAGGTTCATTGCCACGGCGGCGCGTTGCCACTGCGCCGCACGCTTGAACTTGCGCTGGAGCAGGGAGCACGGCTGGCCGAGCCGGGTGAATTCACGATGCGCGCCTTTATTAATGGCCGCATTGACCTCGCTCAGGCCGAGGCGACGCTCGATCTGATCCAGGCAAAGACGCGCACCGGTCTGGAGCTCGCCCTGCAACAGCTTGGCGGACGGCTCTCGCAGGATATTCGTGGCCTACGTCAGGCGTTATTGCGCCCGTTAGCCTATTTGACTGCCATGATCGACTTTCCTGAAGATCACCTGCCGGAAGAAGAGGTGCTCCAGCCTCTACGCGGCGCGCGTGAACTGGCCGAAGAGTTGCTCCAGCACGCCGACCAGGGCATCATCTACCGCTACGGCGCTCGTGCTGTCCTGCTTGGACGGCCGAATGCCGGCAAATCCAGCCTGTTGAATGCGCTGCTGCGGGTCGAACGGGCGATCGTCACGCCGATCGCCGGTACCACGCGCGATACATTAGAAGAGACCGCGAATCTCGGCGGCGTGCCGGTAGTGCTGATCGATACCGCCGGTATTACGGAAAGCAGCGACCCAGTCGAGCGCATCGGCGTTGAAAGGAGCCGCCGCGCTTTGGCCACGGCTGATATCGCCTTACTGGTACTAGATGGTTCAGCGCCGCTGACGGATGAAGATCGCCTGATTACTGCTTTGACGTATGGTACGCCGACCATTGTGATCTTTAATAAATGTGATCTGCCCCAGCAGCTGGACGCAGCAGCCGTACTGGCCTCGCACCCAACGCTGCGCGCCGAGGTCACAACTGCGGCGACAACCGGCCACGGCTTGGTGGAGCTCGGCGCGACTGTGGCACAGGTACTGCTTGGTCCAGTAACACTAACCGGCACGACTCTAGTCACCAATCCACGCCATCGCGATGCCCTCGCGCGAGCGGTTGACGGGGTTAATACTGCTATCAAAGGGTTGGAGCAGGGTCTTCCTTGGGATCTGGCGGCGATCGATATGACAGAAGCGGTCCAGGCGTTGGGCGAAATCACGGGTGAGACGGTGAGTGAAGATTTATTGGCTGAAATATTCAGTCGCTTTTGTATTGGAAAATAACGTTGCAGCACATACTTGCTCGAAGGGGAGAACAATAATGGCCGTAGCACAGGAAACCGGTCGAGCCCATGTCTGGATCGACGGTGATGTTCAGAACGTAAACTTTCGCTCGGCAACCCGCGACGAAGCAAAACGAGTGGGCGTTCACGGCTGGGTCAAAAATCTCGCCGATGGCCGCGTGGAGGCAGTCTTCGAAGGGAACCGTGCATCCGTGCAACGCATGGTCAGCTGGTGCTATAGCGGACCATCCCATGCGACGATCAATGCGGTCGAGGTGACCTGGGAAGAAGCGACCAACCATGAAGGACCGTTCAGTATCGCATGGTAAGCGAGTTGCCGCAGTTGATAACCATTGCGGCCGGCCCATTCGTCATGGGCACACCCGACCAAGAGCGCAGCAGGTTGGCGAAACGGTACGGCGGCACACGCGAAAGCTATGCTGAAGAGTCGCCACAGCATACTCTGCAGCTCAACGCCTTCCAACTGGCTGTTGCGCCGGTCACGAACGCGCTCTACGCAAGCTTCGTGACGGCAACCGGTAGCCGCCCGCCCATTACCTGGCCGGGCGGTCAACTCCCGCTTGACCTCGGGCTGCATCCGGTGGTCGATATAGACTGGGCCGAGGCGCAAGCCTTCTGTGGTTGGCTGAGACAGCAAACTGGGGTACCGTTTCGTTTGCCGACGGAAGCCGAATGGGAAAAAGCAGCGCGTGGGACGGACGGACGCTCCTTCCCGTGGGGTGATGAGTTCGATCCGTCGTGTGCCAATACGCGCGAGAATGGGCACGGCGGAACGAGCCCCGTTGGCAGCTACCCGGCCGGTGTCTCACCCTATGGCTTGCTCGACATGGCCGGCAATGTATGGGAGTGGACAACATCGCGCCAAGCACCCTATCCCTATGCCGACGACGAGCGCAACACCCCGGCGGTAGCAGCGCACGGAGCAGGGCCTCGCAGGCTGCCGTGGCTACGCGCTACGCCACCTAACGCAGCCGCTGATGTGCGCCGCATCTTGCGTGGCGGCTGCTACGCCAACCCGCAGGGCTTTGCCCGTTGCGCCTGCCGCTTCCGACTAGCTCCGACGAGCAGCACGCCGTTCTTGGGTCTGCGCTTGGCCGCCGATATCAGATCATAGCGGTTCATACATGTTTGCACATCACGCGGTGGATCGTCGTATCATATTCCTCAACAACCTTCGTGTATATTAACTATTATAGGTGGTCACATTATGACAAGCGCTCCTTATTCTCTGGCCGAAGCCCAGCCCGAACCTTATCATGCGGCCTTCGATGGCGTGGTACGCTACGAGGCCAGC
>JBBRHB010000697.1:0-3021 GCA_038223355.1 Chloroflexales bacterium | reverse complement strand
CGTCCAGGAGTTCAAAGATTCGTCCAGCAGAGGTGGACGCTTGTGACATCAATGCAATAATGAAGCTTAGCTGGCCCAGCGGGAAGAAGACATAGATCAAATAGAGGGTGAACTTTTGATAGGAGCCGAGATCCAGGGTGCCGCCCATAATCTGTTTGCCACCGAAATATAGGATCGCGGCCTGTCCAACCTGGGACGTCAAGAGGATCAGGGGAAACAAGAGCGAGAAAACGCGGCTCACGCGGAGTTGTTGTTCCATCAGCGCCGTCGCGGATCGGTCGAAGCGCTGTTCCTCGTAGGGCTCGCGCGTGAAAGCCTTGACGACCTTGATGCCGGCCAGATTCTCTTGCAAAATTGTGTTCAGGGCCGATAATCTGCGCTGGATCTCACCGAATAGGGGCCGAGTTAATGCACCGAAGCCCGTAAACAAGATTAAGGCAATCGGTAGCAACGGCAACATGATCAGCGTCAGGCGCCAGTTACTCCAAAACAAAATTGCGAGCGCACCGATCAACAGGAGAAAGGCCTGGGCTGCCAGCACCAACCCTTGGGCGATAAACAGTCGCACCTTTTCTACGTCGTCGGTCGCGCGAATCATAAGTTGACCGGTCTGATTTTGGTCATAGTAGCTAAATGACAAGCGCTGTACCTTGGCGAAGATCTCGTTGCGCATATCGAAAGCCAAGCCATGTGAGGTCTTTTGAGCCATATATGCTTGCACAAACGAAAACACGCCACGCAGCACGGCGAACGCGACGATGATGAGTACCGCATTGATGAGCAGTGTCTCGGCCCGCGTTTGATCAAGCTTAAGCTGGGCAAGCGTCGAGCCAGCTTGACTGGCAGCCGTGCTTTGTGCCTGCGCTGGTAACTGTAAGATGCTATTTGCAACCGTGCCGCGGGTGACGGCATCGATCATATTCTGAACCAACAGCGGTACTGCTAATTGCGCGAGCGTTGCAATAACGAGCGCTCCGTAAGCGGCTAGCGTTGTGTTGCGCTGCCGTCCGAGATAGCGGATTGCGCGGCCCATGCCGCCTTTCTGGGGTGCTGGGGCTCTGTCGCGCGCACGACCACCTGCTCGCTTGTTTCCTGCTTGCGCTTGCAATCTCATCTCCTCGTATCTTTAGTATTGCGGGAAAGGGGCTTATGCTTCCTGCCCAACCGGTGTCCCAGTTTGCAAGGTCTGTACCGCACGCTCCAGCAGATCAAGAAAGAGTTCTTGATCATCCATACTTAGCCCTTGGAGGAGCCGCTCCATGTTGCTGAGATGGCCCTCATAGAGCTTGCGGAGCAACGTGCGTCCTGCTTCAGTCAGGGATAGCAGAACGACGCGGCTGTCCTCAGCACGCGAGTGGCGCTCGACCAACCCCGTCTCGACTAACCGCCGGGTGAGCGTCGTGACCGAAGGAGGTGTAATTCGCATTTCCTCGGCCAGTTCTTTCATCGCGAGGCTGCGGTTAGGCGCTAACAGTTGAAGCAACCGCAGATGTGAAAACGATAAATTGAGGTGGTTCAACTGCGTAAAGGTAGTCCCCGGTCGATGCCCGCGCATCGCGTCAAACGACCGCAACAGCCGTCGCGCATTAGTATGAACTGCCGGCTCCGGAGTTACTATCATGCCTTCCTCACGTCTTCACTGGGTATACTATTCATTTAGTTAGAGTAACTAACAAAATGAATAGTACCACTGCGACGTGGGATGTCAAATGATGTAACAGTTCAGAAGTAGGGTAGAAGGGGCATCCGAGAAGTGTGGTAATCTGATGTGAGGATGAAGGCGACTGAACAAGCACAGCTTCGTGTTGAGAACGAGGCACTCCGCGCGCAGCTCCAGACCCTGCTGGAGCGGGTCGCTCTGCTGGAGGCGGCGCTCGCGACCGCCCAGGCGCGCATTGCTGAGTTGGAAGAACGTCCGCCTGACCCTCCCGCCTTTGTCAAGGCCAACAAGCCACCACCCCAACCCAAGCTGCGCCAACAACGCGCCGCCACCCACAATCACGGACGGCGCTTCGAGGCTCCTACCCAGGTCGTCCAGCATGCCCTCACCCACTGTCCCGACTGCCAGCGGCACCTGACGGGTCAGAGCATCGCGCGTCGTCGCCAGGTGATTGACCTGCCGCCACCGATCCCCGTCGTCGTGACCGAGCACCAGCTGCTCAAACGCTCCTGCTGTCATTGTGAGCGCTGGCAGACGCCGAAGGTCTCCTTTGAGGGTCAGGTGCTCGGCCAGCGGCGCTTCGGCGTGCGCCTCACGAGCTTGATCGCCTACCTACACAGCAGCTTGCGCGTGCCGATTGAGCAACTCCGCAGCTATCTCGCAACGGTGCACCAGCTTCGACTGAGTGCTGGGGCGATTGTCGACCTCTTGCAGGCTGTTCCGAACCACGGGAGCACGACCCTCCAGGGACTGCGAGATACCATCCGGGAGCCCGGTGGTGTATGCGGATGAAACAGGCTGGCGCGAAGCGGGGCAGAACGGCTATATCTGGAGTTTCAGTACGACCGGGGCTGAGGCGGTGCGGTTCTACCACTACGACCACAGCCGCAGTGGGCGTGTGGCGCGTGAGCAACTCGGGGCGAGCTTTCGGGGTCATCTGGTGACGGACTTCTACGCGGCCTACAACCACCTGCCCGGACCGCACCAACGCTGTTGGGCACATCTGCTGCGAGACCTGCATCGGCTGAAGGAAAAGCATGGGCAAGACATGATGGTACGGCGCTGGGCAGTACAGGTGGGAGCGGTGTACCAGCTGGCCCAGCAGCGGCTGCGGCAGGAGCCAGCCTTGACGCCACGGCAGCGCGAGGTCTTCTACCGCCGGTTAGTGGAACGCATCCAGGAGTTGGGAGGGGAGTATGCCAAGGAGAAAGGGCATCCCGGCCAGCCGTTAGCGAAGCGGCTGCTGCGGCATCAGGAGGAGTTGTTCCAATTCGTGGTGGCGGAAGGAGTGGCGGCGACCAACAATCAGGCGGAGCGCAGTGTGCGACCGTTAGTAATCGGGCGCAAGATCAGCGGGGGCA
>JBBRHB010000696.1:0-3022 GCA_038223355.1 Chloroflexales bacterium | reverse complement strand
GGCGGCTGCGGCAATGCCGAACGCAACAGCGAGGCATTGGAAGAGGACGACGACCACTAGTTAGTGCGAGTAGTTATCGTGCTAGCTGCCCAACGCACGCAAGCGCGGACCACCGGAGCAGACGCGTTATGTATCCCAGATTGCATCCCCGAAGAAATCACCATGGTCACGTGCGATGAATGCTGCGATGCTCTTGCGTAGATCACCTAGGCGAAAGGCCGGGCCATGGCCGGGATAGCAAACGGCGTCATCTGGCCAGTGCAACACGACGTCACGCAGTGTCTGCACCGTTGTCCGGAAGCCGTCTGCCGACCAGGTCTTGCCCGGTCCACCGGCGAAGAGTGTATCGCCCAACACAGTCCGCCAACTGTTAGCATCCGCAAAGCAGAGCATATCGACCGTGTGGCCCGGCGTAGCATAGACCTGCAACTCGCCTTCACCACCATGCACGACGTCACCATCCGCCAGGAGCCGGTCGGTATCGAGCACAAGGTCTTCAACATGCGGGCCCGGATGTGCTAGCAGCGGCACACCGAGGTGCTTGCGCATGGCGTCCAAGGCACCGAGGTGGTCGGCGTGCGTATGCGTCAGTAGAATCGCTTGGGGTATCGTTCCGTCTAGCAACTCGCTCAAGGCAGTGGGGTCTGCTCCAGGATCGATCAAGACGCTATGGTGCGTCAGCGGGCAGACGAAGACATAGCTGTTCATCGGCCAAGGGCCGACGGTCTTCATACGGATTTCAAGGGGACGTTGCGCGTTGGTCATCCTACACTCCATAGCTTCAAGCGTTGACATCGACCACAATGCGACCCTGAATCTTTCCTTCCACAATCTCGGCCGCGCGCGCAGGCAGTTCGGCAAAGGGAATGACCTCGACCATCTGGTCCAACGTCGCCGCCGAGAGATCGTGGGCTAAGCGTTGCCAGGCGATCTCTCGTTGTTCGCGCGGACACATGACCGAGTCGATGCCGAGCAGGTTGATGCCGCGCAGAATGAATGGCAAGACCGTTGTGTTTAAGGCCACGCCACCGGCATTGCCGCAGGCCGCCACACTTCCATGGACGACCGTACTGCGCAACACAGACGCAAGTGTATCGCCGCCGACAGTATCCACCACCCCTGACCAGCGCTCCGCTTCAAGCGGCTTCGTAGCGGGCGTGACCACTGCCGCACGCTCAAGGATCTGTCGGGCACCAAGTGCCTGGAGATATTCGTGGCTTTTGCCCGTTGAGGCCGTCACGTTATAGCCGTTACGGGCCAGCAACGCGACTGCGACGCTGCCCACTCCGCCCGACGCACCGGTCACCAACACCTCGCGTTCGCCCGGTTTGAGGCCGTGTGCTTCGAGCGTCAGCACCGCCAGCATGGCCGTAAATCCTGCTGTACCCAACGCCATGGCCTGCTGCAAACTCAAGCCAACGGGCAACGGCACGAGCCACTCCGCTTTGACGCGGGCGTATTGTGCGAAGCCACCCCAGTGGCGCTCGCCCACGCCCCAGCCGGTCAATAAGACTTGGTCGCCAACGTTATAGGCCGTATTGCTGGACTCAACAACTGTGCCGGCGAAATCGATGCCGAAAACCATGGGAAATGAGCGCGCGATTTTGCCCTTGCCGGTTAGGGCCAGCCCGTCTTTGTAGTTGAGGCTCGAATACGCGATGGCGACCAATACATCACCGTCTGGCAGTCGTGCTTGATCGATCTCCTGCAACGTCGTGTGCGGTTTTCCCTCGGACTGTTCGGTCACATATGCCTTGAACATAACTCGTGCTCCATGATTAGTGGCCGCCCCGTTATTAACGCGCGGTCCAGCCGAGGTCGATGGTATATGACGAGCCGGTGATTGCGCCGGCCTGATCAGAGGCCAGAAAAAGGGCGAGCCCAGCCACTTCGGAGGGGTTGATCAGACGCTTGATCGCCGCTGGTTCGAGCATGATCTGTGCTACGACGTCATCTTCGGCGAGGGCGTGGGTACGCGCCTGATCGGCGATCTGCCGTTCGACCAGCGGCGTGCGAACATAGGCAGGACAGATCGCGTTAGCTGTTATGCCGAAGCTGCCGGTTTCGAGCGCGACGGTCTTGGTGAGGCCTAGCAGGCCATGTTTAGCACTGATGTAGGCAGATTTATAGGGGCTGGCAACCAGACCATGAATACTGGCAATATTAATGATCCGACCCCAGCCCTGCTGTTTCATTGGCGGCAATAGCTGCTTGATCAACTGGAAGGGCGCGCTCAGCATGACCTGGATCATCTGGCTCCAGATCTCTTCCGGAAATTCATCGACCGGCGCGATATGTTGAAAGCCCGCGTTGTTAACCAGGATATCGACGCGTCCTTGCGCTGCAAGGGCATCGGCCGCGAGCCGACGCACCTGGACAGGATCCGAGAGGTCGGCCTGAAGAAAGGTGCCACCAGTTTGCTCGGCTACGGCCTGTGCTGCGGGCTGCAGATCGTGCACCAACAGGCGTGCACCTTCGGCTGCAAAGGCGAGCGCGATAGCTTCACCAATGCCACTAGCCGCCCCGGTAACCAAGACCGTTTTCCCCTCATATCGCATCGGCGTCCTCGTGTTGTTCGCAAATGTAGCACACAATATGCTATCGCGCGGCACTCAGCAAAATGGTCGGCGGAGTACCCATCACGCTAATCTATGCTAGATCAAGCCATGCTAACGAAGGATGCGGTGTACGGGAATGCGCGACGATACTTTTAAAGGGCCAGCTATTTACTTTGGATGATGGTGGCTCGCGCAGCGCTTGAGCCACGGACGCGAAGTTCACCTTGCAGAATTACCTGGCGGGTCGGACGCGTGGGATTGGCAATGCGTTGCAGCAGTAACTCGATCGCTGTCTTACCGATCTCATCGGTCGGTTGGACTAACACGGTGATCGCCGGTTGGACCAGTGTTGACCAGGATGTTTCGTCAAAGCCGGCGAGTGCTACGTCGTCTGGGACTGCCAGCTGCTGTTCGTGCAGGGCGTGGAGTGCACCTGCTGTTAGTAATCCGTTACCGGTAATGAT
>JBBRHB010000695.1:0-3028 GCA_038223355.1 Chloroflexales bacterium | reverse complement strand
TGAATTGTAGCGTCCCCACGTTTGAGTGCTCCTCAGATGAGCGGGAAACCAGAACGCACCCGCGCCATTTGAGCAGGTAGCTCGCCGCTACATCCACCGATGAAAGCTCTCGAGGTGCCCCACGACATCTTCAAGCTTTTTGTCAGGGTTGTCGCGAAAAAAGACGGCGAACTGCGTACGATGTGCAGCCATCGCGGCGATCTTCTGGGCCATCCAAGGCGTGACATCGAGCACGATGTCGGCCGGATCGTCCTTGTTAATGAAACGGTCATTCTCCGGCTCGGGGTAGGCCGCGCACCAGGTCAGCACCTCGCCAGGACGCCAGGGCTTGAGATCTTCCAGTGCCTTGAAGACGGCCACGTGGGTATATTTATGCTGGGGATGGCCATACTCACCACCGGAGCCATGTGTGAGCATGATATCGGGTTTGAGGCGTTGGATGACCTCCCCGATCGCGGCACTAAACTCCTCCAGGCTCACGTCGATTTGGTGCGTGACGTGTCCTTCGCTGATCACCGGGTCGATATAGGGAAGGAAGAGCACGTCACGAGCGCCGAGCGCCCGGCCTGCCGCACGTCCCTCCTGCTCACGCACAGCGCCCAACCCCGCCTGGTCACTCAGCGGCGGGTCGCCCATTGAGCCGCCCTCGCCACGCGTCGTAGTCAAGATATAGACATCGTTGCCTTCAGCGGCATATTTTGCCAGCATTCCACTGGCGAAGGTTTCGTCGTCTGGATGTGCCCCAATTGCCAGCACGATCATCTCGCTTGCCTCCATGGCTACTTTGCCGTCCGCAGGAGCTATCTTCGGCCAGTATAGCTTAAGGCGAATCACTTCAGCCGCAATGTGTGTCTTACGCCCAGAAGTCCTACCGCTCAAGGCACCGCCGGTAGACTCCCAGGGTCGAGCGCGCGACTCGCTCCCAGGTAAATGCTGCCGCCCGCTGCATTCCCCGCTCGCGGAGGGTCGCCAGGAGTGCGGCATCATGGAGCAGCCGCGCCAGTGCCGCAGCGAAGGCTGGAGCGCTTGGCTCAACCAATAACCCTGCATCGCCAATGACTTCTGGGAGGCTACTACGATTGGAGACGACAACGGGCGTCCCACAGGCCATCGCCTCTAAGGGCGGCAGGCCGAAGCCTTCGTAGAGCGAAGGAAAGACGAAGGCCGTAGCACCCGCCAACAGTGTGGGAAGGTCGGCATCGGCTATATCCGGTCGAAAGAGGATGCGGTCACTGTACGGGGCTGCCGCCCGTCGCGCCTCAGGAAAGCGCTCGTCCCACCGTCCGGCTACCACAAGCTGGAGGTCAGAAAGCGTCGGATCTTGTTGGATCAGCAGCGTGAATGCTTGGACCGCCACCAGTGCTTGCTTATGCGGCTTGTTACTGCCGAGGTACAGCAGATACCGAGAGGGCAAAGTATATAGGGCGCGCATGCTTCTAAGCGCTGCCTCCGGCTGCGGCCGGAAGCGTGCGTCAACGGCCAACGGCACGACGTGCAGCCGCTCTAACGGAACATGATAGAGTGCTTGGAGGTCGCGCGCCGATGCCTGCGAACTGGTAATAACTGCACAGGCCTCGCATATAGATAACCGCATGGCGAGCACGAACAGCAGTCGGGCACGGCGCGAGGGTAACGAGCTTGGGACCCGCTGACCGATCAGATCATAGACCGTAACGACGGTGGGCGGGAGGCCCCAGAACGGGCGGATATAGTAGGGCGCGTGCCAGCAGTTCGGCATCAAGCGGCGTGCTAGAGCCGGCAACTCCCACTGTTGCCTGAGGCTAAACGGCGTAGCGCCAACGGTGTGCCACCGGAAGCGTTCATCGTCCTGCAACACGCTGCGATCTGCGAGGGGCGGCCGGCTACTGTTGACAATCAGCTCAATTCGAAACGGCTCATCCGACGCATGCAAGCCTTGCAATAAACCTACTGTCGCTCGCCCGATGCCGGGAAAATGCGAGCCAGTGGCGCGGACGTCAAGCGCGATGTGCATCAATGACCTGCCAGCATAGATCGAGGGTGGCCTCCGCTGTACGTTCCCAGGTAAAGCGGGCTGCTTGCCTTCTTCCGGCAGCCGCGAGCCGAGCGTGGAGCACAGGCTTCGTTAGGACGGCCCGCAAGGCCTCCACCAATGCACGGGTATCCTCCGGGGCTACCAGCAGCCCAGCACTCCCGACGACCTCTGGTAGCGACGCAACATTGCTTACAACGACCGGCGTGCCACAGGCCATCGCTTCGAGCGGCGGCAGGCCAAAGCCTTCGTACCATGAAGGGAAGGCAAAGACCTCTGCTGCAGCGTAGAGCGCCGGCAAATCCGTGTCAGCAACATGGCCAAGCTGGTGAACGCGCTCGTCCAGCCCTAACGCCGCCAGATGGTCGAGCGTAGGCTGGTATAACCAGCCCAATCCGCCCGCTAAGACCAGGTCAACTTGCCGATCCATCCCATCTTCGAGCAGCGCGGCAAAGGCATCAAGTAATCCAATAATATTTTTACGTGGCTCCAATGTTCCCACGTACAAAACAAATGGATGTGGCAGATGATAGGCTTGCCGTACTGCTAACTGGCGCTCCGCCATGATCGGCACACGGAACTGTGCGCCAACGCCTTCCGGAATGACCGTTACGCGGTCCGCCCCGATGCGGTAGTAGCTTTCGATATCGCGCTGAGTGGCGAGGGAGGGCACGATAATATGGCTGGCATGCCGAGCGAAATACGGCATCATATGCTGCTGAAAGGCCCGGCTCGGGAGCCGATGATACTTAGGCTGGAGAAAGTAGCTCAAATCATGAATATTCAAAATGCTTGGTATCTGCTTGAAGCGTGGCAAAAGATGGTCGGCCGCAAAAAAGAGATCAACCCGTGGAAAGTACCGGTCAAGATCCCGTCCCAACAGATAGTCCAATGCCACGCGCGCCCGCCACGCCTTGTTGCTTAAGCCCACCCTATAGCATGGCATGCCGCCAAGCTCTGGAGGGAGCGTCACGCGGCCCGCGTTATTGGTGAAGATACTGATTTGATCGTCCCCCA
>JBBRHB010000694.1:0-3032 GCA_038223355.1 Chloroflexales bacterium | reverse complement strand
GATCGCCGACGTCATTGCCTATGTCATAAGCCTCAACCCTCCGAAGTAGCCTCTCGAAGCACCAGAGCGCGCTCTGGTGCTTCGAGAGGCTACTTCGGAGGGTTGAGGCTTATGACATAGGCAATGACGTCGGCGATCTGCTGCTGATTGAGTTGGTTTGTGTCGCCCCAGGCCGCCATCTTCAATGCGGGAGTCGCCCCGCCAGGCGTGGAGCCATGCTGGATGTATAGGTCAAGGTTGTAGGCAAAGACCTTCGGGTCCTTGTTGACCAACGTTGCATCAATCGGATTTAGGGGCGGGACCGTTCCGTCCGTAGAGCCAGCATTGGCGACGCCGCCTTTGCCCTCAGCCGCATGACACGCTACACAATTGGAGGCGAAGATCGCCCCGCCGGTCTGCGCGTTGCCGGGAAGGGTGGCCCCCGCGCCTGGCCCACCGGGATTCGAGGGCCGGACAGATTGATCTGTGGCGGCTGCGGACGGAACGGAGGCGGCGGGCGTTGTGCCACCGCAGGCGGCAAGCAAGGTCAAGAGCTGGACACTAACGAGCCCGACGATTAGCAATGAACGGCCACGGCGCATTGGAAGCATAGACATCCGGTCACCTCCTGGAGCAGGCCAAGCCTGCAAGTCGAAAAACAGCGATCCACAACGGATCGGAGACATATCAACCGGCATCACTGCCCTTGCGTACGACCAAACGCAGTTAGGATGCGATGCACAAAGCTTCAGAGCACCGCAGCCATGGCCGGATCTAGATACTCAACCAGGTTGTCGCCTGAAGCTATCCTACTCCTGACCGAGGGAGGTTACAGTTAAGGAAGCTTCACGTCAGGTGGTGATCGCACAACACCACCGGAAGTCTGTCAGACTGAAGGGAGGAGGGGTCTCGTGGTTCAGGTGCCAATCAAGATTGCAGCGCACCGGACGAGAGCCTATACTGGATGCTAAGCTGTTGCAAAAGGCTGCAGCACGGGAGGAGCAAACGGTGAGTCGTTTTCAAAACTTTGACCAATATATCGAAGCTGCGATGCGTTCCTGGGATTGTCCGGGTGTCGCACTGTCCATCGTCAAAGAAGATACGCTGCTCCATCATCACGTTTATGGGCTACGCGACGTGGAACAGCAGCTCCCCGTGACCGCGGAGACGCGCTTTGCGATGGCGTCGGTCACTAAGTCATTCACGGCGATGAGTGTTGCACTGCTAGTGGACGAAGGAAAGCTCGAATGGGACAAACCCGTCCGCGAATACATACCCGAATTCATTCTCGATGATCCTTACGTCACGCAGCATGTCACCGTGCTTGATATGTTGAGCCATCGTACGGGGTTGCCACGCCATGATCTAGCAGCGTGGCGGCTGGATATTTCGCGGGCTGAATTCATTAAACGGATGAAACACCTGAAATTCAGCACCTCCTTTCGCGAGAAGTTCCAGTATAACAACCTGATGTACTATGCGACCGCGTACCTGGTCGAAAAGATTGCAGGGCAGCCTTGGGAGGAGTTTGTGCACCAGCGGATATTCGCGCCACTGGGCATGCATGCCTCCAATTTTGTGCCGGAGCCACCCCAGCCAGGGCAATTCAATGCAGAGGGCTACCGAGTCGACCGCGATCTCAAAGGTCAGGCCACCGGCGTGACCCGCATGCCTTTTGGGGAGCATACCGAGTTGAGCCCGGGCGCGGCAGGTGCACTGTTCTCGACACTGGCGGATCTCACCCAATGGCTCAAGGCGCATATTAATGATGGCCGCGTGGGAGAGGTCCAGTTGGTCTCGCCAGACAATCTCAAGCAGATGCATGTGCCGCAGACTGTTGTGCCCAGTAACGGCTTTGCTGAGGCGTTACTGGGCAATACCATTTTCAACTATGGGATGGGCTGGTTCATCGAGCCCTATCGAGGGTATACGTTGGTCCAGCATGGTGGGAATGTCGAGGGGCATAGTCTGATGATCGGGTTTGTCCCACAAGAGAAGATTGGTATCGTGGCGCTGACGAACGTGGCCGGCCTGCCCTTACGCGATATCTTGCTTTACGAGGCTATTGACCGGGCGCTAGATTTGCCGGAACGCGATTGGAATAGGAAATTTCATACGATGGTCGATCCGCTACTGGCGGCAACGGAGCAAGCCAAACAAACTGCGACTGAAGAACGGGTCAGCGATGCTCCGCCGACCCATCCGGTGGAAACGTTTGTGGGAACGTATGCGGCCGACGGCTATCCCGATTTCGCCGTTCGCGGCGATGGCGATGCGCTCCAGGCTTGTACAGTCGGTAGTCTGGATTGGTCCGAGTTGCGACACTATCATTATGACGTGTTTGAATGGCACCTTACCGATTTTGATCAATGGGTCAAAGTGCGCTTCCTGATCAATGATGAGGGCGAGGTCAATGCGATCTCGATCCCGATTGAGCCGGAGGTCGAGAACCTCACGTTCACGCGCAAGCAACCGGAATTAACGGGAGAGTTGATCGCGCATTTGGTCGGCGAATACGATCCGCCGATTGACGGAATTGTGTTCACGGTTACTGCACATGACGGGAAGATCTATGTGGCTCAAACGGGCAGCCCGCCCGAGGAGATCAAGCCGTATAAGCTGCAGGACGATGTGGTGAGCTTCCGAGCGAAACGCGCGCGCTTCGAGTTTATGCGAGCAGATCAGGCGGTGGTGCGCATGGTGCTCAAAATGCCATCCATGACGCTGGAAGCACCGCGGAAGGCATAACACGAGACCCAGTTGATCCATCGTGATCAACCGACCGCGCGCTGGGGCGCGGCTGCAAAAGGACCTGATAACGACGGCGGGAGCGACATCAAAGTGATATCGCTCCCGCCGTCGCTGCTGTTAGGCGATCAGAGCGACCAACGCGAGCGCCACGGTCACGACGATCAGTAGCGGGATGACGTTCAGCGGGTTGTTCCACCGCCAGTGGGGAATGATGTCGAGCGGCATGTGCGAGCCACGTACGGTGAACGGAAACTTGTGATCAGGCTGCGGGCTACCTGTGTAGCGTTCGAGCGTGGGTGGAC
>JBBRHB010000693.1:0-3035 GCA_038223355.1 Chloroflexales bacterium | reverse complement strand
TGCGACCGGGCTGCGACATGGCCGCTGGAAGTACTGGACCACTCCCGGATTAGTCTGGGGAATGCTGGCGGGCGGCATGCTGCTCCTTATGATCGGGGCCCGGAGTGACTCCGGCTTCATTACGCTCGTTGATCTCGAAATACTGATGATCATGGCTGGACTGGTGGCACTGCTGTCGGTGCTATGGCAGGCATCACTGCTAGGATTTCTAGCGGCGGGTCTGGCGACGGCTGCGGCGGTGATGGGAGCGAACTATGGCTTCTTCATTGGCCGGAACCACGCGCCGTTTGACCGCTCGCTGGTGCTTTGTCTCCTGGCCATTGCCGGAACCGCACTGGGGCTCGGACTACGCAGGTGGGCGACGACCAAGCAAACGAAGGTGAACTTTGCGTGGCCCTACGACGTCTGGGCGTTCGGCCTGTTGCTAATTGCGCCGTGGGTCGGCACGGGTCAGCCGGCGCACGTAGCCATTACATGGACGGTTGTCGCGCTGATGCTCGGTCTTGACGCTTTCTTGTACCGCTTGCCGCCGATATTGACGTTGGCGCTGCTGGCCACCGACATGGCAATTCTGACGACGGGGAGCTGGATGCATCCCGGTGGGCGTCCTGCCGATGCCGCACGAGTTTTACTCGTTGCCGCGTGGCTGCAGGGGTTGCTTGGGGTATGGCGACAGCTGAGGCACCCGGTCGTCCACCCGCCGACTGCCCCTGTCTCGCCCACCGCGATGCTGGCCCAGACGATCTGGCGACACATAGGGACGAGCGATCTGGCATATGCCTGTTATGTGGCGGCAGCAGTGAGCGGCATATGGGCACTCTTGCTTGCAGCAGGCGTGCCGCAGATGCTCATGACGGTCGCGTTTGGTCTGGCAGTGCTGCTCGCGGTGATTGGCAGCGTTACGCGCCGTCAAGAGATTGCCTGGGGAGCGGTGGGTTTGGCGGCGCTCGGCTTCGCCGCCTGGCATGACGTGCTGGCGTTGACGATGATCTGGAGGAGCACCGCCGGTGTCTTCGAGGCCTTTGGCGTGTATCTGGTAGGCTGGGCGATCGCCCGTATGTGGGGGACAACGGTCTGGCAACGACCATTGGCATACGCACCACGGATCGTGGCCGTTGCGCTCAGCTTTGTGGTAGGACTGCTTGCCGTCAGCAGCGGTGAAGTTCTGCCGTTGACCTATACGCTGGCAACGCTTGGGCTGCTGATGGCGACGATCACGGTCCGTGAGCGGAAGATCAGATATGGTTACGCTGCGGGCGCAGTTTTTGTCGCGACCGGTTTGTCGTATCTGTTCTATCTCGGTTTCCGCGACATACAATGGTATACCATCCCATCCGGACTGTATTTGCTACTGCTAGCGTATCCCATGCGCACCTTCCAGGGTAAGCAACCGGTGTCACAGCTTGCTGAAGCAGGTGCAGTGATGCTCATACTCGGGCCGACGTTGGTGCAAGCTGTGAGCAATAGTGGCCTCGTAGGTCTGACGTATACGGTGGTACTGTGCGTCGAGGCACTGCTCTTTTTGGGGTACGGAACATTAGTCAAGCTACGGGTGCCGTTTGCCGGCGGCGCTATTTTCTTCGTCCTGGGTGTGCTATGGATGAGCATTGATCCATTGCGCGCCGCCAATAAATGGGTATTGCTCGGCGCGCTCGGCTTGCTGCTGGTTGGCTTGTATGTCCTGCTCGAACGGCGTCAGGAGCAGTTAGCCCAGGCTGGGCGGTTGTGGGTCGAGCGCATCAATGGCTGGAACTAGGACTGCCCAACGTCGAATGCAACCGGCAAGGCGTGAAGACCACACATTAGGATTTGAGCCGATGAATGCTGCTACTCGCTATGCTATGCTTAACCTGTAGGTGAGGAGCATAGAGGTGGATATCAGATTTGATGATCAGGTGGTCTTAATCACCGGCGCGAGCACCGGCATTGGCGCTGCACTCGCCCGAGCCTTTGGCACAGCAGGAGCCAAGGTTGTTGTGCACTATAACCGCAGCCCAGACCAAGCGAACGAGGTGGTGCAGGATATTGAACAGCACGGTGGCAAGGCGTTGGGCCTGCAGGCTGATTTGACCCAAGCAGACCAATTGAAGAAGCTGGCCGCAACCACACTCAGCACGTTCGGCAAGGTCGATGTATTGATCAACAATGCGGGTGGACTGGTGGAGCGCGTGCCCATCGCGCAGATGAGCGACGAGACCTTTGAGCAGGTGATCGACCTGAACCTGACACAGGTCTTTCAGCTGTGCCGGGCACTCATCCCAGCAATGCAAAAGCAGGGGCACGGCAATATTATTAATGTTACATCGATTGCGGCGCGGAACGGCGGTGGTAGCGGAGCAGTCGCGTATGCGACAAGCAAAGGCGCGATCAGTACCTTCACTCATGGATTAGCAAAAGAACTGATCGACAGCAACATCCGGGTTAACGCATTGTCGCCCGGCGTGATCTTGACGCCATTTCACGAGCGCTATACCGATGCGACGCGCATGGAAGCGATGGTCAAAACGATCCCAATGAACCGGGCCGGGGAGCCGGAAGAGTGTGTCGGGACGGTCTTTTATTTGGCGTCGGACATGCTGAGTAGATATGTGACGGGTCAAGTTATCGAGGTCAACGGCGGTCAATATATGCCCTAACGACAGCGCCCCCGGCACATTGCCTAGGGGAGGCAGTGCCGGAGGCGCAAATGAGCTGAGGGCGCGAGGCCACCACAGCTACCACACTATGCATCCCCGCGGTTATTAAGGTTAACGGTGCTCATGGCTCAAAGTTTCGGTATCCAATCACCAATACTTCTGAGGGAATCCACGATGAAAGTGCTCGGGCTGGATCATATTCAACTGGCGATGCCGACAGGCGAGGAGGCTGCGGCACGACACTTCTATTGTGACCTCCTGGGATTGGCGGAAGAAACCAAGCCGGAGCCCTTACAGGCACGGGGCGGCTGCTGGTTTGTAGGGCCGGGGACGATTATCCATCTTGGAGTAGAAACCCCCTTTTCGCCCGCCCGCAAGGCGCATCCGGCCTTCCGGGTT
>JBBRHB010000692.1:0-3042 GCA_038223355.1 Chloroflexales bacterium | reverse complement strand
CCTTATCGTCGATATGCGTTACCAAGCGGGGCGCATCATAAAAGTGCTCGTCGGTCGCATCGTCGTAGCGCTGAAAATAGGTATTGGGTAATTGTTCCGTCACAACCTGCTCCTTGTACCGGATTCACTATACCAGCATTGTATTTATGCTTAAGGCATACACTCCCTTCAGCCTTGATGGACAGGCGGTTGCAGCCTTGGCGCTCGCTCAGCCGACCTCTGGGACGTTCGTCGTTAATAGCGCTACCCAGCAGGCGGCCTATGGGCTGCGCTTCTATGGCGAGCAACAGAGCCAGTCGCAAGCAGCAGGAGAGTCGTGGAATGCGATGGCTGCGAAGATGACTGCCTGGACGCTCGCGGCCCCGCAGCATCATGGCTTCTTTCCGACAGTCTATGATGTTGAGAGGGGCGTGTGGTCGCAGGATGGTTATCTGGTCGGCGGCTGTGCTGCGACGGGCACATGGTTGCTGCGCTGGTACACCGATCTTGCCGACGATCCAACGATCCTGCACTTTGTGCGGCGGCTAGGCGACGGTCTTGTGGGGCTGCAGCGAGCGGATGGCACCTTCCCGCAGCAAGAGCAGTCGTGTTCGTCAAGCTCGGAGGTTGTGGCGCTCTTTCTGGCTCAACTCGCGCAGGTGACCGGTGATGGCGGCTATACTGCAGCGCTGATACGTGTTTGTGCTGCACTCATGGCGATGCTGGATAATCCCGAAGACGTTTCTGATCGCAGCGCAGCGGGTCTCGCTTTGCTCAAGACCTACCGCTTGAGCGGTGATCGGGCACATCTGCAAGCCGGCCTGCGACTGGCTGATAGTCTTGCGGAGATGAATGACGCCACGCCAGCCGAACTTTATGCCGAGGCCTATCGCCTGACTGCTCAGCGGAGCTACGCTGTGCACGCGCTCCAGGCCGTGTGCCGGCTTCCCAGGCCGGAGCTAGCGTCGCAGGCTGATTGGTCCGACCTTCAAGGGCTGGGTAGCTGGGCGATCCTTGAAGCCAACTACCCGGATGTGCTTCTCATATAACCGCAGATTGGCTACATGTGCTAGGATTGCTCTCAGGATAGAACGTGGCAGCAGGATGAAGTAATGAGTGTCGTGGCGCAGCAGGTGTTGACCGCTAGTGATCCAGATGTGCTGGAGTATCCGAGCATCTTGCCAGGATTTTCGTGTAGCGTGGCAGAATTATTCGCATAACGATCCGTGATAGATCGGTTAAACTCATCAACTGCAGTAATCGAAGGAGGCCGCCGCGTCGCGGTACATTATGAAAAACTTACTTGTCACGGGAGGCGCCGGTTTTATTGGTGCCAACTTTGTTCATCACATGCTGCGGAGCTATCCTGACTATCATGTCGTGGTTTACGACAAGCTCACATATGCTGGGAACCCGGCCAATCTAGCGCCGGTCGCCGACAACCCCAATTATGCTTTTGTCCAAGGCGACATTTGCAGCCGTGAGCAGGTGCGAGCTGCCGTCAAAGAGTATGCGATCGACACCATCGTCAACTTTGCGGCTGAAACGCATGTCGATCGTTCGATCCTTGACCCGGATGCCTTTGTGCAAACGGATGTGTATGGGGCATTTGTGCTGTGCGAGATCGCCAAAGAGCTACAGCTAGAGCGTCTGCATCATATATCGACCGATGAAGTGTACGGTCCGATTCCCGAAGGCAAGTTCAAAGAAGCCGACCGATTCAAGCCTACTAGTCCGTATGCGGCTTCTAAAGCCGGCGGCGAGTTGCTCGTGATCTCGTATTTCCAGACCTATGGGCTGCCGATCACCATCACGCGCGGCGTCAATACGTATGGACCCTACCAGTTCCTGGAGAAAGCGATTCCGCTCTTTATCACCAATGCAATCGACGATCAACCGATTCCATTGTATGGCGACGGGTCGATGATCCGAGACCGGCTGTTTGTGCAGGACCATGCCCGGGCGATCGACGTGGTGCTCCATCATGGGACGTTAGGCGAGGCCTATAACGTAGCCGCCGACATGGAACGCACGAATATTGATGTTGTTTGGAAGATCCTGCAATTGCTCAACAAGCCAGAGACGCTGATTCAGCGTGTATTGGATCGAGCGGCACACGACGTGCGCTATGCATTGGATACCGAAAAGCTCGGAGCTTTGGGCTGGGAGCCGCAGGTGTTTTTTGAACAGGGCTTAGAAGAGACCGTGAAGTGGTATGTCGATAACGAGGCGTGGTGGCGCTCACTGAAGAGCGGTGCCTACCTGGACTATTATCAGAAGCAGTATGTCGAGCGCAGATAGGCACCACGTGCTACATTAGCTTGTGGCCTAGCTGCTCATCCGAACTTGCTTCCTCACTGTCAGCTAAGCGCCGTGCCAAGCCTAGTGCCTCAGCGCGTGTTGCCACCTCGCCGATCGCCTGTGCTTCCCGCAGCAACGCCATAAGCTTGCCAACCTGTGGTCCTGGCGGCAGGCCGAGTGCGGCCATGACGTCGCGCCCATTAACTAAAGGCTCTGGTCGTACCGTCTCAGGCACGTTATAGAATTGATTGAGCATGTGATTAACCCAGGCGACCGTCGGATTCCAGCGTTCGGGCGCGAGTAGGGGACCACGCATTGCCATATAGTCGCAGAGCATATGTATCAACACGTCCGGTCCTGCATCGCCTGCGGCGGCAAAGAAGCGGTAGATCGCCCGGCGACTTAACTGCGTGTCAAGCTCGGCCAATTGTCCAGGGCGCATATGGTTACGGACAATCGTCTGTACATAATCGCCGCCTACGTTGCTGAGCCGGAGGCGGCGGGCAACGTCCCGTGCTATCTCTGCACCAATGATTTGATGATCATAAAAGCTGGCGGAGCCGTCGGGCTTGATGGCTTTGGTTTGCGGCTTGGCGATATCATGCATGAGTAGGGCTAGCTTGAAGAGCGCGCTGCGCGGCACGCCGTCAACGACAGCTTGCATGCGTGTTGCAACTTGTTCGCGAAAATCCAGTGCAGTCGCTAGTTGGGGATGAGCGAGCACCGCCAGCGGAGGGTCGGCCACGGTAGCTGCACGCCGCT
>JBBRHB010000691.1:0-3050 GCA_038223355.1 Chloroflexales bacterium | reverse complement strand
CAATATTCCAGGTTGCGTCGTTGACCAGTTCGACTTTACCGCTGGCGGCGGAGCGAATGCCGGCATCGAGGATCGCCATCATTTCGAGGTTCATTACAGGGTCAAGCGTCGGATGCAGGGCGTCACCCGTTTCTAGATGATGAATGAACTCCTCGGCCAGGGTGGCACGCCCTGTGGGTAGCGGCTCCCCGTCAACGACCTGATCGGGTGGGGTCGGGTCATGCGAACGGGTGGTGTAGACTTCTACTGCCGAAGTTGGCAGCGCGTGGTCGCGGTGCTGCCGCTGGACGGTGACCATCGTTCCTTTGGTGCCATAGACAATCGGCCCGGTGGGAATGCCGGTATGGAAGGTGGTCCAGGTACCTTCCAGGATCGCCAACGCTTTGGGAAAGCGCACGGTAATCACCGCATTGTCTTCGGCATCACCATAGGGGCTGGTCAGGTTGGCTTTGAGCGCCGTGGCAGCAATAGCAGGCGTGCCTAAGTACCAGCGCGACAAACAGGCGCCGTAGCAGCAGTAGTCGAGCAGTGCACCACCGCCAGGCGCAGAGTGGTGCCACCACTCCGCGCCTTTTTCATCATCGGTGAAGGCATCGGCATCTTTGCCATAGGACAACGGTCCGAGGCTAGCGCCGTTGCGCCATTTAACTTCCCACACGTCGCCAATGATGCCCGAGTCGATCAGCTTCTTCATCGTGCGGGTGGCCGGTGACCAGGTAATTGGCCAATTGATCATGAGACGCACATTATTGGTCTTGGCAGCACGCACCATCCGCAAGGCGTCGGAGAGCGAGGCAGCCATGGGCTTCTCCGTGACCATATGTATGCCCTTAGCGCCGACGGCCTCCGCAACCTCGGCATGACGCGCGTTCTCGGGACAGAAGATGACGATATCCAACTGTTCCTGATCGAGCATTGCATGATAGTCGTCGTAGACCTTAGGGATGCCCGTTACCTCCCGGGCGCGTTTGAGATTGGCCCGGCGTGAACTCGACTTTTCGGCGTGAGATGGTATCGACGGCACGGTGTCGGCGCAGGCGATCCACTCAACGTTCGGTAGCTTAGCGAAGGCATCGACCAACGCATTGATGTGCATATGCGCGAATCCGATCACGCCTACGCGATACGACTTAGCCATTCATCGGCTCCTTTGACCATCACGGTCATTACATAGTAAGCCTTAGGATAATCACGGCTGACCATCCAGTTTGGGCAGTGCTAGCGTAATCCAAAGTGCTTGATCCCGCAAGCTTGTCAAGATATAGTAGAATGAGAAACACACAAATGTCTCCAGAACACCTTCATCTGGCTAACGAAACGAGGAGTATATGACAGAGCGACGACCGGCTCACTTTATTGGCGTGCGTACCTACCAGGATCCTAAGGGCCGATTCCACTTCCGATATCCGACAGACTGGCCTGAGTTCGAGCTTGATGCCGGTCGGGAAGGCATTATGTATGTACCTGAAGCCGAGGATCTCGACACGAGCTTTTCGGCATGGGTCTCCGCGTTAGAGGAGACAGCCGTAGCGGAGGATCTGGAAGATTTACGACGAGGAGTCGATGATGGTCTGGCGACGCTCAGCGAGTGCCACGTCGAAGCCGAATCCCAGGACGCGCTCGGCAACTTGGTGAAATTCGAACGCATCTTTACCTTCCGTGATGGCGATGCCGTACGGAAACGCAAGCTGTGGATCATGTATGTCGACATGTGGCTGATTGTGCTGACGTTCCAAGGCTCTAGCGAAGAAGCATATGAGCATTGGCTGGCGATGGCGAATTACTCCTTCGACACGTTTAACATCCCAGCGGAGCTTTGGTTTTCGGTAGACCGCGACTTGAGCGGGTACACACGGAGTTAACCAGTAGCCTGTGTTCGACCTAGCGGTAGGTGTGGGTTCCCGCTAGGTCAGTACGCGGAATTAAAAGCTGGCAACAGCGTCGACTATGTCGTCGTAGATGTCGAAGAGACCGGTGAAGCCGACGAGGTCGAGGACCTGCTTAATGTTATCGGGGACATTGACAAGACGAACATCACCGCGTTCCGAACTCCGAGGTTTGTGCTCCTGGGCCCGTTTACGCGCAGTTACCAGCACACGCAGGCCAGCGCTATTAATGTAACGGAGCCCAGCAAGATCCAACAAGAGGCGATAGTGGCCTTCATTGAAGTTTTTATCAATCTCTTCCTTAAGCACCGCGCTATCAAGGACATCGATGCGACCACTGATGGTGAGCACGTCTACACGCGGCAACGGGCGATGTGCGATTTCCATAAGATCCCTCCCTTAAGTGCATCTCGACTTCCTAGTCTAGCACAAAGGTCCAAAAAAATATGCATGAGTACACCGTGTTGACGCAGGATAGCGCTGATCCTACAATTGTGACCGGTCGGATACGGTGAAGTAGAAAGAGAGGCAACGGATGAGCCCTGTGCGGGTGGGGGTTATCGGGATGGGCATCGGTCTACCGATGGCCAAAGGTATTGCCAGCAATCCACGTGGGTCAATTGTGGCACTTTGTGATCTGGTCGAGGAGCGCATGGACACGGTGGCTGCCAAACTGCCAACCCCGGTACGGTATTTTACGGATCACGTAGCAATGTGCAGGGAGCCAGAGATCGATGCCGTTATCGTGGCAACGCCAAACCAGTTTCACGTGCCCGTGGCGCTGGAAGCGATCCGCAATAACAAACATGTCCTCATCACCAAGCCGCTCGCCGACGCCTTGGCTCCAGCGCAGCAACTTGTGGCGGCGGCCGAGGCTGCAGGGGTCGTTAATATGATGTCACTCTCGACGCGCTTCGATGCTCCGGCGCAGTATTTGGGCCAGCTACGGGCGGACGGGCTTTTTGGCGATATTTATTATGCCCGAGCACGAAGCATACGACGTAGTGGCATCCCGAGTTGGAACCCCGGGTTCATCACAAAAGGCGGAGGCGCATTTCGCGATATGGGTGTGCACTGCCTCGATGCTGCCTGGTGGCTGCTGGGTATGCCTCAGCCGGTGAGCGTGACCGGGGTCGCAGGTGCGAAGTTCGGTCCACGGGGGCT
>JBBRHB010000690.1:0-3060 GCA_038223355.1 Chloroflexales bacterium | reverse complement strand
AAGAAGAGGAGATCGGCGGGGTCATCCCCGCTGCTCGCTAAATCTTCGTCGTTGTCCCAATGATGGGGGAATGGGGCGCGGGCCGCGACTGAGCCAATCCACCACTCCTCAACCCAGGCGACGTGCAGTGCCAGGCTATAGACTGAGTTGGTATCGGTGGGCAATGGCCTCCAATTCAGCCCCACGCCGTACAGGCCAAGTAGCACGTCGCGCACGTCCTGGCGCATCCGATCAAGCAAACGCGTATAGGTTGTGATATCTGCTTCCATACGTTGTCGTTGCTCCTTACTGTCCGACTTTCGCCTTCACTGCTGCTGTCAAGGCCGGCAGGAGCTCGTTCACATCACCCACCAGACCATAGGTCGCAACCTTAAAGATCGGGGCTTCTGGATCGCGGTTGATTGCCACGATCGTGCCAGAATTTCGCATACCGGCGAGATGTTGAATAGCACCGGAAATACCGCAGGCCACGTAAAGCTTAGGTGATACCGTCTTGCCAGTTTGGCCGACTTGGCGCTCGTAAGGTACCCAACCAGCATCAACAATCGCGCGCGAGGCACCATAAGCCCCGCCGAAGGCCTGCGCCAGCTCGGGTACAAGCTTTTCGTAGTTTTCGGGCGATTGGAGACCGCGGCCGCCCGAGACAATGATCTGGGCGTCTGCCAAGTTCACAGCATTGGTTTTCGCTTTGACGCTGCGGACCTTGGTGCGCTGCTTGAGCGCTGGCATCGCGCCACGGATCATCTCACCGCTGCCACCGGTAGTTTTGGCTTCGGGCGAAACCTGGCGGCGTACGGAGATGATGACGAGCGGGGCGTTGAAGCCGAGCTTGTTGATCACATTCGCGCCATGCGAGGGCCGCGTCGCGACCAGCCGCCCACCTTCGACCGTAACCTGGGTGACATCTGCGGCCAGGGCAGCGTCTAGGGCTGCGGCCAGTGACGGTGTCCAATCACGCATTTGAATCGACGTGCCAGTCAACACCACGGTAGGCCGATACTGCGTGATCAATTCCATCGCGGCCGCCACATAGGCTTCGTTGGTATAGTGTTCCAAAGCCGGATCTTCGATCACATAGACCTTCGGCACACCATAATTAAAGGCTTGTGAGGCGCTAGTTGCCGCATTCGCACCGAGGGCTAGACCCGCGACTGAGCCGCCCAGACCAGCAGCCAACTCCGTCGCTTTTGTAATCAATTCGCGACTGATGGGAGCTAGGCCACCTTCTCCCGCCTCAAGATAGACCCATACCTCTGCCATATGTCGTTCCTCTTTAGCGTTGCATTAGATAACTTGTGCGTCGACCAGCTTGTCTACCAGCTTAGCAGCTTTATCCTGTGCCGACGTGCCGTCTACAATCGAGCCAACCGGTCGTGGTGGCGGTGGGACACGATCCAGATACTCGGTCTTCGGAGCAAGACTTCCTGCCTCAATGCCAAGATCGGCGGCACCCCAGATCGGGATCGTTGCCTTGGAAGCCTTGCGAATCTTCAGCAGCGATGGATAGCGGGGCTGATTTAAGTCCTTCACCGTGGTCAGCACCGCCGGCAACGTCGACTCAACGGTCTCGATCGTCGCTTCCAACGCCCGCTCAAGCACGACCATCTTCGCGTTGGGATCGACCGACTCGACCTTAAAGACATAGGTCAACACCGGGATGTCGAGGTAGCGTGCCAGGGCCGGGCCAAAGGTCGCCGTCTCATCATCGGTCGATTGCTTCCCGCAGAAGATGATGTCGAAGTCACCTACTTTGCGGGCGGCAGCCGCACCAACCTTCGCCGCAGCCAGGGAGCCGATATCGGCAAATTGCGGATCGCTGACCAGGATAGCGTTATCGACGCCCATCGCCAGTGCCTTACGTAAGGCTTCTTTGTCGGCTTCCGTCCCGATGGTGAGCACTGTCACTTGGCCGCCCACTTTCTCGGTTTGCAACAGTGCTTCTTCCAGAGCATATTCATCGAATAAGCTGATAATTGGCTCGATGCCAGACGCATCGACATGTTTGTCCGGGGTAATCTTGACACTATTCTGTTGTGGAACCTGTTTTATAAATACCAGAGCGTGCATCCTGCGTCCCTCCTCCTCGTTCCTTTACTTACCTTGCCAGGCCGCTGCTCGTTTTTCGAGAAAGGCCGTCGTGCCTTCTTTAGCATCGGCCGTCATGGCCAACTCACCGAAAAGCCCAGCTTCAAAGGCATTGCCCTGCTCAAGACTCATGTTCAAGCCCTGATTGACAGCCTGCTTGATCCCAGCAATGCTCAACGGCGGCAGGCTCACGATTTGCCGGGCGATCTGCTGGGCAGCATTCGCTAGCTCAGTGGCAGGGACGACGCGCTCGACAAGGCCAAGACGCAATGCCTCATCGGCCTTGACACGTTCGCCGGTCATCATCATCAGTTTAGCCATACCCGGCCCAATCAGGCGAGCCAAGCGCTGCGTTCCGCCCCAACCCGGTAGAATGCCCAACGTTACCTCCGGCAAGCCAAGCTGTGCCGTATCAGCCGCAATACGTATATCGCAGGCTAGCGCAAGCTCCAAGCCACCGCCCAAGGCATAGCCATTGATCGCCGCAATGATGGGCTGGCGGAGTTCGCCCATTAGGCGGCCCAAACCGTGCGAGCGCTGAGCTACCTCACGGGCCGCCGTTGCAGATTGCAACTCGCGCAACTCGCTAATATCTGCCCCAGCGGCAAAGGCCCGCTCGCCACTCCCGGTTAGAATAATGGCTTTCACGCCACTATCAGTGCTGATAGCCGTAAAGGCCGTGATTAACTCATTAATCGTCGCAGCATCCAAAGCATTGAGCTGCTTCGGACGGTTCAGCGTGATCGTGCTAACACCGGCGGCATGCGTTACTTCGATATTCGTAAAGGTCATCATTGCTCCCAAACACAAAAAACCGGCGAAGCTCAGGGACCCTGCGCCCACCAAGCCTCACGCCAGTTATCCCTCAACGATCAGCATTGATCAGTCTGCTCCGTGTAATGGCACCAGAATTATAGATCCAGGCAGAGGCATGGGCAAATAGGCGTTGTGGAAGACGTGAAGTATCATAACATT
>JBBRHB010000689.1:0-3068 GCA_038223355.1 Chloroflexales bacterium | reverse complement strand
TTTATCCAGGTCACCACGCGGTCATTAGATCAGGAATACGCCTTGTCCCGCTTGCTGACTTCTACCACAACCACAATCAGCGCCTTGTCGTTAATCTCATAGATCATGCGGTAACCGCTCTCCCGGATCCGCCATTGCTCTGACCCCTTCAGCTTAAGGCAGCCCGGGGGTCGTGGCTCATAGGCAAGTGCTTGAATAGCTGCACGGATTCGCTGCTCGTAGGTGACGGGGATGCTCTTAAGCGCCTTTCGTGCGGCTCGGTCTATGGTAATGATGTACGGCATCGCCTTAGAATCCTGCTCCTTAACCCGATGAGTACTATGGAAGATGGAGGTTCAAAGTAGCCGTATAAGCTGTTGTCGTTGTTACGCAACCTTGAGTTCAGCGACTGCACGTTCAGCATCGATCTCGGCCATGGCTTGCTCGAATGGGATCACGTCCAGTTCATCAGGCGTAAGGAGCCCCGCCGCTTTCCGCTCTGTGTAGTCACGTGCCCACTCGGTATCTTCGTAATCTTCAAGCTGTTCAATCAGCGCATTGTAGGAGGGTATATCAAGCACTACGGCAATACGGTTCCCTTTACTATCAACCAGGAATTGTGGACCATCCATGACTATACCTCACTTTCGTCCGCAAGAACTGCGACTTCCTATATGTGTGCAAGTGCTTCTGTAATGCTTTTCCATCTCGTCGGTATGCACCTCTGACTTGGGACGCCTGATCCTACCTACGTACCATCAGTGTATCAAGGTGTGTCAACTCCTTCGCTGTTTGCCCCTCCAGCAACTTTGCCGCTGCAACTTAATAATGGGCAAGACTACCTGCTCAAAAATCAGAATGTTCAAGGTTCGATCTCTCGTCTGGAAGCCAGTCAAGCAAACGGGCCGATCATAATGATTGGCCCGTTTGCTTACCACTTGCCGTCAAACGCGCAGTCGTTTTACTATTCTCGAAACTGGTCGGCGATTGAGTAGCTGCCGTCGACCGGGATGGCAACGCCAGTGACAAAATCGGCTACTGCCGATGCGTGAAACATGCCTGTTCCCACCGGGTCTTCTAAGTTGCCTCGGCGTCCCTTAGGCGAAGGGTTCACCGAAGCGCTCGCGGGAGGCGATTTCGCCGAGCGCCTTGCGCTTCTTTTTGCCCTGGCCAACCGCTGCCGCCGGGTAGCCTAGGGGCAGGATCGCTATAAC
The DNA here is from genome assembly GCA_038223355.1 of Chloroflexales bacterium. GTDB lineage: Bacteria > Chloroflexota > Chloroflexia > Chloroflexales > Kallotenuaceae > JACDGP01. The sequence goes on along the minus strand of JBBRHB010000689.1, from coordinate 1,875 downwards.
GTCGAGGTCGGCAGGGATGCCAACCACGGGGTTGACGGCGTCCATGCCACTAAAGCCCACCCAATTCGAACCAATACCCGCTGCCCATGCCGTCAACAGCATCGACTGAATAGCGCGGCTTGCGTCGGAGATAGCCAATGAAGTTTTGTCGACCGCGACGATGATTGCGACGGGTGCCTGGGCGACGTAGGGGCCAGTGCGCGATAGTGCCCCGAGTTGACGCAGCGTGTCGCGATTCTCGACGACCACGAAGTGCCAGGGTTGCGCGTTCATGCCGCTGGCCGATAGACGACCAGCCTCTAGGACTTGACGGACGATTTCCGCCGGTACGGGGGTTTCCTGATAATTCCGGACCGCAAGTAATGTGCGGACTGCTTCAAAAACTTCCATGGGTACCTCCTGATACTACCTTCATCTTACGCCTTACCCAGAACTGCTGCCAGCAACGCCATACGGACATACATGCCATTTTTGACTTGCCGGAAGTAGGCAGCACGGGGGTCGCTATCGACGCGTACATCGATCTCGTTAACGCGTGGTAGCGGATGCATGATGATCGCCTCGTGCTTAGCATGCGACATAATCTCGGGCGTTATACGATAGTAGTCTTTGACCTCTTCATACTGCGCCAAGTCGGTGAAGCGTTCTTTTTGCACGCGTGTGACATAAAGGATATCAGCACTGCCGATAACATCGGCAACGTTATACGTTTCGTGAACAGCCTTGCCTGCGGCTTTGAGCTGATTCATATATGGGAGGGGGAGCCGCAAGAGCTCGGGCGAGACGAATGAAAACTCGACGTTATAGTGGAGCAGGAGTTGGGTCAGGGAGTGGACGGTCCGGCCGTAGCGCAAGTCGCCGACCATTGCTACGTGTAAGCCGTCGAGCGTGCCTCGCTCTTGTTTGATCGTGAAGAGGTCCAGCAAGGCCTGGGTCGGGTGCTCGCCCGCCCCATCACCCGCATTAATGATCGGGATCGTAGCCGCAGCGGCCGCGATCCCGGCGGCTCCCGTTTCGGGATGGCGCAGGACGATCACATCCGAGTATTGTTCGAGTGTACAGATCGTATCGTGTAAGGTTTCGCCTTTCGAAACCGAGCTGAACTGCACGCCCTGAGTGATCGGAATAACCGAGCCCCCGAGCCGCTCCATAGCTGTAATAAACGACGACGAGGTCCGGGTCGAAGGCTCGTAGAACAAACAGGTCAAGACCTTGCCCCGCAGCAAATCGGTGCCGCCGATACGCTCGTGCATCTCGCGCATTTCGGCTGCGACATCAAAGATATAGTCGATCAGCGGTGGGTCGAACTGGCTGACAGCAATAATATCCTGGTCAACAAGGCGATGCGTGGTGGCAGACGTGGCTGGCTGATCGAAGGTGAACAACCGGGGGCGATTCATGTGCGGCGCTCCTGCGAATGATGCAGATACATTCCGTACCCGGCCAAGTATAGCAGATAACGGAATCATCTTTTAACTCGGGAACAAAACCGGCCCATTAAGCATCTTTATGATCACAGATGTAACACTCCAGCTAAAGGAGTTACGGGTATGAAGCGGTTGAGTTCATGGGTCATCATGATCGTCTTGACAGCCACATTCTTGAGTGGATGCGGAGGGAGTACTTCAACGTCAACCAGTGCGGGGGTTGCCCGAAACACAGGTGGCAGCGGGGCCGCACCGAATGTCTCCGGTGCCGCCGACCGTGCTGCTCCAAATGGACAAGCAGAAAGCATGGTTGCGCCCGCAGTGCAGGCAACCGCAGCCGCCGGGGGTAGCCCAGACAAAGCCAGTAATAGCGGGCCAGGAAAAGCCAACACGACTGGTGTACAGGATGCGACCTTTGGGAACGACGCTACACGCAAGATCATCAAGA
>JBBRHB010000688.1:0-3068 GCA_038223355.1 Chloroflexales bacterium | reverse complement strand
GGGCAAATGACGGCGGGGTCATGGTGTTATATTGGCACGCAAGGCATCGTACAGGGGACGTTTGAGACATTGGCTGAGTGCGCACGCCAGCATTTCGGCGGTTCGTTGCGGGGCCGATGGGTGCTGACCGGCGGTCTGGGTGGTATGGGGGGGGCGCAGCCGTTGGCCGTGACGATGAACGATGGGGTAGCGCTGGTCGTAGAGGTTGATCGTGAGCATATCCAACGCCGCATCAATACCGGTTATCTCGATACGATGGTCGAGACGTTGGAAGAGGCAATGGTGCTGGTTGAGGAGGCCGTCAGCGCAGGCAAGCCCCTATCGGTCGGCCTCCTTGGCAATGCCGGCGAGGTGTTTAATGAACTGGTTACGCGGAATATCACACCCGATGTCGTGACCGACCAGACCTCGGCGCACGATCCACTCAATGGCTATATTCCAATGGGACTCAGCCTTGCCGAAGCGGCAGTATTACGAGCAGCCGATCCACCGGAATACATCCGGCGCTCACGCGCGACGATGGCCGACCAGGTGCGGGCGATGCTCAAGTTACAGCAGCGGGGCGCAGTTGCCTTTGATTATGGTAACAACCTGCGGGGCGAGGCGCTGGCAGCAGGCGTCGATGATGCCTTCAATATTCCTGGTTTTGTGCCCGCTTTTATCCGCCCGCTTTTTTGTTCGGGCACCGGCCCCTTTCGCTGGATTGCTTTGAGCGGTGACCCGGCCGATATTGCCCGCACCGATCAAGCCATTCTCGAGCTGTTTCCCGACAATGAGCGGCTGCACAGGTGGATTACCAAGGCGCAACGCCACGTGCAGTTTCAGGGCTTGCCCGCGCGAATCTGCTGGCTCGGCTATGGCGAACGGGCACGGGCTGGGCTGCTGTTCAACGAGCTCGTCGCGCGCGGCGAAGTCAAAGCACCCATTGCCATCGGTCGTGATCATCTTGATGCCGGCTCGGTCGCATCGCCCAACCGCGAAACCGAAGGCATGCGTGATGGGTCAGATGCAATCGCGGACTGGCCGATCTTGAACGCGTTGTTGAACGCTGTTAATGGCGCAACCTGGGTCAGCGTGCATCATGGTGGCGGGGTCGGTATCGGCAATTCGATCCACGCGGGGATGGTGATCGTCGCCGACGGCACACCCGAAGCGGCGGTTCGACTCGAACGGGTGCTGACCGGCGATCCGGGCATGGGTATCGCCCGACATGCCGATGCGGGCTATGAACAAGCGGTGGCGGTTGCCCGCCAACGGGGCTTACAGCTGCCGATGTTGGAGCCCGAGCAATGATCGATCTCCTGATCCGCCATGCCGGAGAACTCCTAACCTTGGCTGGCCCTGCGCGGCCCCGCGTTCGAGCCGAGCTAGATGAGCTTGGCATCATCCATGATGGTGCAGTGGCGTGCCGGGATGGTCACATCGTCGCTGTAGGCCCAACGCCGGATCTTGAGCGTACCATGAAGATTGGACCGACGACGGAAATCATCAACGCGCACGACTGTGTGGTCTTGCCCGGCTTCGTTGATCCACATACGCACCTAGTCTTCGCCGGAGATCGTGCGGAGGAATTCAACCGGCGGTTGCAGGGCGCGTCGTACCTCTCGATTTTGCAAGCGGGTGGTGGCATTCTCCAAACTGTGCAGGCAACGCAGGCCGCATCTGAAGCTGAACTTCGGCAAAAGACGCAGTTCGATCTCCAAGCGATGCTTGAGCATGGCACGACGACCGTCGAGGCGAAAAGCGGCTATGGTTTAACTGTGGAGGACGAACTAAAGCTGCTGCGGGTCGCACAGCAACTTCAAAGCACAACACCGGTCGAGAATGTTAGTACACTGCTGGGAGCGCATACACTGCCGCTCGAATACCGCGACCACCGCGAAGCGTATGTTGATCTGGTCATCGAGCAGATGATTCCACAGGCAGCGGCTGCCGGCCTCGCCAGCTTTTGCGATGTGTTTTGTGAGCAAGGCGCATTTAACCCTGAAGAGACGCGGCGCATCCTCCGAGCGGGACAAGCGCATGGTCTACAGCCGAAGCTGCACGCCGACCAGATCACGGCCAACGGCGGCGCACAGCTTGCGGCAGAAGTCGGGGCTATGTCAGCAGATCATCTGGATCAGAGCGACGACGCCGGCTTACGAGACCTCGCGCAAGGAGGCGTGGTTGGCGTCCTGCTGCCGGGCGCAACCTTTTTCCTGGGCTATGCCATGCCAGCCACACCACTCGGTCGCCGTCTCGTGGCCGCCGGTGTGGCCGTAGCGCTGGCTACGGACTATAATCCCGGTACCTGCCCCTTGCTGTCGATGCAACTAGTAATCGGTTTAGCCGCCATCCGGGAGGGGTTAACAACCGCGCAGGCGATTAGTGCGGCCACAATTAATGCCGCGCACGCTTTGGGACGAGGTAATCGCATTGGGAGTTTGGAAGTAGGTAAGCAGGCCGACATTGTCGTACTCGCGATCCCGAGCCACCTACATCTACCCTACCGCTTCGGGCTTAACATGGTGCGGGATGTGATTAAGCGCGGGCGACGGGTCCAGCAGAGCGGCAGTGGGTAGATGATTATTCCCACAATTCCATTCGCAGGAGTCAAGGCTTCGAAGAACTGAATAAGCATGCCTATCAAAGTTTATTTCGAGGTGAGTATGCAGGTGTGTAGCAGGCTGCGCTTAACCAAATACGCGTGCCACTAATTCGACAAAATGTTCACTGGCAACCATCGAAGCAACGTAGGTAGCATGTATGATATACTGCGCTGCCGTGATAGTGCCGTTTGTGTTTGTCCTAATGGCGGCACATCCACCTCTGCCATACATTTCCTATTTCGGCTATAGGGGAAATAACCCCATACAGATATAGAACAGAATGGATCAAACATTTTATGACTAATACTGCTTGCGTTCAAGAGCCTTTGGAGATTGGTACAGGGCAATCGCATCTAATTGAGGGTGAAGAGAAGGTGGTGTCGGTGCTATCCTTCCCAACGTTGCGAAGGAGGCGTGAAAAGGATGGATGGTTCGCACCTCACCTTGCAGGAGCACTTTGCTGGCCTGCCTGACCCTCGG
>JBBRHB010000687.1:0-3068 GCA_038223355.1 Chloroflexales bacterium | reverse complement strand
GGCTGGCGACTTTATTAGGCTGTGGCACATCGTATTCGTTGGCAAATCGTGCTCGCCCTGGCGGGCACATTGCTTATCTGCGGGCTGGTTGGATCGGTTGCACTAACGAATGCCGCTCGCTCGCTGCCTCTGGCGGGGAGCATTTATGTCGAAGGCGTGGTTGGCGTCGCGGCGCAGCTTAACCCCCTCCTTACAAGGCCCGACGCGCCCCAAAGTGAACGTGACCTACAGGCCTTGATCTTCGACGGCCTGACGCAGAGTGGGCCCGATGGTACGCCGATGCCCGCGTTGGCCGAGCGCTGGCTGATCAGTTCAGACAGCACGGTGTATACCTTTACCTTGCGCTCCGGCTTGCGCTGGCATGATGCGACGCCGCTGACCATTGATGATGTTGTGTGGACCATTCACAGTATCCAGCGCCCCGATTTTCCGGGAAACAAGGCGTTGGCTGATCTCTGGCGCACGGTCGTGGTTACACCGCTCGACAACCGGCGCGTCCAGTTCAACCTGCGCGCGCCCTTCGCGCCGTTTTTGGCTGCGACTGCGCTGCCAATTCTGCCGGCGCACCTGCTCCAGAATGTACCTGTGGCCCGTTGGACCGCCGATCCATTCAGTCATGCGCCGATTGGCAGTGGCCCTTTCCGACTAGAGCAACTGGATAGTAACCAGGCCGTGCTGCGACCGTTCGAAGGCGCAGTGCGGGGACGGCCCACCATTGACCTGCTGATCCTGCGCTTCTTCCCCAACGTCGCGGCGGCTCACGCCGCCTTGCAGCGCCGCGATGTACAGGGTGTCGCAATGATGGCAACCATCGGGGAGCAGCCAGCTGTACATGGGCGGACGCTGCACACGACGAGTGCCGCGCTTGATGCATATACGATCCTGACCTTTAACGTAGGCGAAGGGCTGCTACATGCAATCGAGGTACGGCGCGCGCTCGACCAAAGCCTTGATCGTGATGTGATCATTACCCGGCTGTTAGGCGGTGAAGGGCAACGGCTCGATACTCCCATTCTGCCTGGTTCCTGGGCGGCGAGTGCTGCCCACTTGCCTGCCTATGATCCGGCTGCTGCTATTCAGCAACTGCAGCAAGCCGGCTGGCAGCGTCAGGCGAATGGTTCGTGGAGCCAGGAAAAAGATCAGCTCCAGTTACCACTGGTTGTCGCCAACACGCCGCCCCAAATCGCTTTGGCCAACGAGGTCGCGCGCCAGTGGCGACAAATAGGTATTGGTGTCAGTGTTGAGGCGGTAGCGCCCACGGTACTAGCACAACGTTTGGCGCAGCATAACTTCACCATCGCCCTGCATGACTGGAGTGATATCGGCGACGATCCAGACCTGTATACTTGGTGGCACTCGTCACAGATCGACAACGGTGCTAACTACGCCGGGTTGGCCGACGATGAGCTTGATCAATTATTGGTCGCCGGTCGGACGACGACCGAGCCGAGCAAGCGCAAGCAGATCTATGCTGATGCGCAACGACGCTGGACGGAGCTTGTGCCGAGCCTGCCGCTCTTCCAGCCACGCATGGTCTTTATCCATGATGTACTTATTGTGCCGTCCGGTCTCGAAGGCACGTTGCTCAACGGCAGCGCCGGCCGCTTCTGCACGATCAGCGACTGGTCCGTTAGTGATCAATGAGGGAATAAAGTGAGGTGTTTATGAACGTCCACGTCTCCCGCCACCCGCTGGTCCAGCACAAACAAACGTTGTTGCGCCGGGCTCAAACCGAGCCCAAGAAGTTTCGCGAGCTGGTGTATGAGATTACGCAGTTCTTGCTGTACGAAGCGACCGCCGATCTCAAGCTTAAGCCGCGTGTGGTAGATACTCCCCTGCAAGCGTATGACGGCTTCGAAATCGGCGAGCGCATCGGCCTGGTGCCGATCTTGCGGGCAGGGCTCGGTATGGTCGATGCGGTCCATGATCTGCTGCCAACGGCGCGCGTGTGGCATCTGGGACTCTATCGGGACCACCAAACGCTGGAGCCGGTGGCGTATTATAACAAGCTGCCCAATCAGCCCGATATCGACCTGTGCTTGATCCTCGACCCAATGCTGGCGACCGGGGGTTCGGCTACAGCGGCAGTTGAGGTGCTAAAGACGTGGGGCGCGACGAAAATCAAGTTCGTCGGTCTAATCGCCGCTCCCGAAGGTGTCGAGCGCCTCCAGTCCGCCCACCCCGACGTCCCGATTCACCTCGCCGCCATTGACGAGCGGCTTAATGAGCAGGCCTATATCGTGCCGGGACTGGGCGATGCGGGCGACCGGCAGTTCGGGACGGGGTAAAAGGCTTTTCTCCCGATGCTATACTCTGTGGGACTTGCTGATTAGCTACAGAGGGAGAGCTTAATGATTGACGATAGAACGCTGCACCTGCAGATTGATCTGCCAGTCCAGATCACCGAGGTCGTATCACCTGCTGAACTAGAAGCGCTTGGGCGGACAGCACTCGTTGTTAAGCTGTACGACCTAGGCAAAATTGGATCGGGGTACGGTGCCATGTTATTAGGCATCTCGCGACGGGCCTTTCTTGAGCTATTAGGGCAGTACGGCGTCCCGGTCATCGACGATGCAAGCCTTGACGACTAGCCTATCAGTCCAGCATATTACCACAAACGCATGCGAGCATGGCTATGTTCGTTCTGTCTGCCAGTGCAGATCACATGACGCATAGCACTCCAGCAAAGGTAACAATCTGCGACACGAGCCCACTAATTCATCTTGTGGGCGTTGGGCTGCTCGATCTTTTACCACTGCGTTATGGGCATATCGTTATCCCAGAAATGGTGGCTAAAGAATTCGAGGACGGCGCGGTGCTCGGCGACCCCGACCTACGAAGTGTGCCATGGATCGCCGTTGAGCCGGATCCACCGGTTCCATCGTGGCTTCAACTCAAACTCCTTGGTCCCGGTGAATCAATGGCCATTGCGTTAGCACTCAGCTTAGGATTGGCCCACTCAACCGTACTTCTTGACGAGAAACATGCACGAGCCATTGCCAAAAATGCAGGTCTCCAAGTTGAGGGAACCATCAAAATTATTGAGTGGGCGAAGCACGATGGGCATA
>JBBRHB010000686.1:0-3074 GCA_038223355.1 Chloroflexales bacterium | reverse complement strand
TTCGTTGACCGCGTGCGCTATGGCGCCACGGCCTTGCTCCTGAAACAGCGTAATGATTGGCGGCGGCTAGAGCACGAAACTGCTGAGAGTTATATGCGGCGCTGGTCGGGCAAGCGGGTGTATGAGTTGATGTGGGAGCCTTTGCTGGTTGGCAAGTTTGGCCCGTATGCGCATGATGTTAATGCCGCCTGGCTGTGGGCACGGGCCAAGGCGCGCTCGTTCCATTTGGGCTATTTTCGGGGTGGCTTTCAAGCCTTTGCCGATGCGCTGGCACGTTATGTGAGGGAGCAGTTGGGCGGCAGCGTCTTCACCAATTGCCCCGTGGAGGCACTCGATCAACAGGATGGAAAGTGGGTGGTCAGGACCGCTGATGGTTCCGATGAGTTCGATCGTGTGATCGTTGCCTCAGGCCCCGGTATATTGATCAAGCTCGTGCCCCAGTTGCCTGCGGAATATATAGGTGCCCTGACACAGCTTAAATCGGTAGGAGCGGTCGTGCTTGTCGTTGCGCTGCGTCAGCAGCTCTTACGTAACGGCGAATATTGGTTTATGCCACCGAAGCGGGATTTTCCGTATATTAACGTGGTCGAACATACGAATATGATCGACCCGGTGCATTACGGTGGCGACCGCGTGATCTATCTGGGCGATTACTTACCGACCGACCACCGTTACTTCACGATGAGCGAAGACGAGGTCACGCAGGAGTGGCTCGCGCCGCTCACCCAGATCAATCCCGACTTTCGTCCCGATTGGGTCAAGCAGACGTGGTTGTTCCGTGAGCCATATGCGCAACCGGTCGTGCCGGTCGATCATAGCAAAAACCTACCACCGCTTTGTACTCCGCTTGCCGGTCTATTCTTTGCCAGTATGAGTCAGGTTTATCCGTGGGACAGAGGCACAAACTTTGCGGTCGAATTGGGCCATCGCGTGGCAGCAGACGTGCTGGGTACTGTCTGAACAGTAGAGTTGATCGAAAAGTATGTTATTAACGGTGTGGGGACAGGCCGCTTCGATAGCATCCGGCAATGTGCTGCTTGCACTACGGCTCCTGAGTATCATGTTGTTGGTGTTAGCCAACGCCTTCTTTGTCTCAGCCGAATTTGCTCTCGTTGGCTCCCGACGCTCGAAGCTGGAGCAGTTGGCGGAGGAAGGTAATAGTGTTGCCCAGTTGGTGATGGCCCAGCAAGATCACCTTGACCGCTATATTGCTGCATCCCAGTTAGGCATTACCCTGGCCAGCCTGCTGCTCGGCGCGCTGGCCGAGCCGACCTTTACCGCCATTATCCAACCGCCGGTCGTTTATGGTGCCACGAAGCTTTTTGCCGCATTCCCGCAGATCGCGCAATTTGCCCCGACCATCAGCCGCACATTTGGCTTTGCCCTGTCGTATTTTATCGTTACCACGCTGCATATTGTGCTGGGTGAGCAAGCCCCCAAAGTGTTCGCGATCCGTTCGGCGGAGCAAGTCGCGCTATTTATTGCGCGCCCATTGCAGGTCTTCAGCCTCGTCTTTAGCTGGATCATCCGCTTTCTGGATTGGGTAACCGGTTTTGTACTCGGTTTGTTCGGCGTATATGGTTCGAGTGGTCACCATGGTCCGCCGACGCTTGAAGAGTTGCGCATGATGGTCCAGGCCAGTGGCAAAGGAGGCGTGTTGGAACAAGATGAGCAGCAACTGCTGATCAATGTCTTTGACTTTGGTTCGCGGGCCGGCTACCAGATTATGGTACCGCGCACGGATGTTGCCACCATTACGGCCGATTCAACGGTGGCCGAGTTCCTTGATCTCTTTAAAGCAACCGGCCATACGCGGTTTCCAGTGCTGGGGGAAGGGGGGGTGGACGACGTGGTTGGAATTGTCTCGGCTAAGGATCTGCTGGTAGCTCTGAGTGATAATACGCTTGCTTTTGATCAGCCGATCAGCCCCCTGATTCGACCGGCTTTTTTCCGCCCCGATTCGAAGCATGTCGCCGACCTGCTGCATGAGATGCAACGTGATCATGTGCGTATGTCAGTGTTGATCGATGAGTATGGCGGGATGGCGGGGATCGCGACGCTGGAAGATTTGGTCGAAGAGATCGTAGGCGAATTGGATGATGAGCTGGATACCGGCACGCATGATATTGAGACGATCGATGAGCGGACGGCAGTGATCGATGGCTTGATGCGGATCGAAGAAGCAAACGACGGGCTAAAGCTCGATCTGCCGAGTGGTGAATATGAAACCGTCGCTGGTTTTATCCTCGAAAAGCTAGGACGGTTGCCCTTGCCGAATGAGCAGCTGCAGTTCGAAGGGGCGGTGTTTACGGTGCTGGAGATGCAAGGCCCGCGCATCGCTCGTATCGAAATCAAGCATTAGCCGCAGTGCCGCATGCTTCACGATGATTTTGTACCGCTGGACCGTGCCACACTGGTGCGAAGAATCAATCGGCCGGCCGATGATGAAGCAGCGTTTCGCTCAATGATTCCGCAGGCGGTGCGAGTGGGCGATCACGTTCGCCTGTCACAGCCTGCGGGTGGCCCGGCGCATCGCCGGGGTGCCGTCCTCATGCTGTTGTATCCGGTGGACGGGGAGTGGTACCTGCCGCTAACGGTGCGTACCGCTGCCCTGCGGCGGCATAGCGGTGAAGTGTCGTTGCCGGGAGGTCGGTATGACGAGGGCGATGGAACACTGGAGCAGACTGCCCTGCGTGAGGCCTGGGAAGAGTTGGGAATAGTGCCGACGGAGGTCGAGATCATTGGCAGCTTGATGCCGGTCTGGATTCCGGTCAGCAACTTCTTAATCCTGCCGGTTGTGGGCGTTGCCAGCACGGTGCCCAAATTTATCCCGGCCAGCGACGAGGTTGCGGAGTTGGTTGAGGTCTCACTGCGGATGCTCAGTTTGCCGACGACGCGGCAGATGGTACAGCGCCTGATCCGGGGTGTCGCCTGTGCAGTCCCCTGCTTTGCGGTCGCGGGTCACGAGGTCTGGGGGGCAACGGCGATCATCCTGGCCCAACTGCTCAACCGCTTGCGGGACGAGGGGTAATGGCTCCGTGCTGAAGAGGGGGCCGGGGACATTTGCCGTTTTG
>JBBRHB010000685.1:0-3077 GCA_038223355.1 Chloroflexales bacterium | reverse complement strand
ACTGGCGGTATTTTCGTCGGCCATTCCGTTTCGGCAATGATCGGCATACTCGCTGCGATTAAAGAACCAGCACGGTTTGAGAAGCTGATCCTAGTCGGTCCTTCGCCGCGTTATATCAATGATGCTGATTACACCGGCGGGTTTACGAGGGCGGATATCGAAGGATTACTGGAGTTTCTGGATACCAACTACCTCGGATGGTCCAGCACTATGGCACCGGTCATCATGGGAAATCCTGATCGGCCAGAGTTGGGCGAGGAACTAACGAACAGCTTTTGCCGCGCGGACCCCGAGATCGCGAAAGATTTTGCCCGTGTCACCTTTTTATCGGATAACCGCGCCGACCTGCCGAGGCTGAAAACAAGGTCACTGATTATTCAATGTCTCGATGACGTGATTGCGCCTGAAGCGGTTGGAGCGTATGTGCACCGGAGTCTGGCCGATAGCGAACTTGTTATCTTGAATGCTACAGGCCATTGCCCAAATCTCAGTGCGCCTGATGAAACCATTCGCGCGATGAAGAGCTTCTTGTAGGTTGCGAGTGTGGCAGAGGATGCGGCGACAACTCTGAAGCCAGACGAGACGTTGCTCGAGGAAAATCTCGAGGATTTGTATGAGAACGCGCCCTGCGGCTATGTCTCTACATTGCCCGACGGGACCTTCGCCAAAGTCAATCGCACCTTCCTCAACTGGACAGGATACCAGCGAGAAGAGTTGCTGTCAGGCAAGCGTTTTCAAGAACTGCTGACGATTGGTGCCAAAATCTATTATGAAACGCATTATGCGCCCTTGCTTCGTATGCAGGGATCGATTAAGGAAATCGCGTTTGAGCTGCGTTGTCGCGATGGTCACCAACTGCCCATCTTAGTCAATTCAGTACAGAAGTGTGATGCGGCAGGTACGCCTCTGCTCATTCGAACGACAATTTTCAACTCCAGCGACCGGCGTGGGTATGAGCGGGAACTGCAGCTTGCCCGCAAGAAAGCCGAGCAAGCATTGGAACTGCGTGACCTGTTTCTGTCGCTGGCATCGCATGAGCTGAAAACGCCGTTGACTGTGCTCCTCGGCAACGTCCAACTCTTACAACGCCGGGTCGCCAACGAGCATATTCTGGCTAGCCGTGATCAGCGTACACTCCAACTGATCGCTGACCAGACGAAGCGACTCACGAAGCTGGTGTCTAGCTTGCTCGATATTTCCCGTATCGAGACGGGCCAGCTTTCGCTCGAACGGATGCCGGTGGATGTGTGTACGTTGGTCAGGCGGATCACGGATGAAGCGCGGTCGACGGACGGTCAGCGCGTTATTGCGCTAGAAGAGACAACCCAATCGGCGATCATTGAAGGTGACGCTCTCCGCTTGGAGCAGGTTTTCCAGAATCTCATCCAAAATGCTTTGAAGTATAGTGCGCCCGATACGCCGGTTGTTGTAGCTATCAGGGAAGATCATACGCACGTCTATATCCAGGTGCATGATCGGGGTCTAGGGATTCCCGAGGCGGCCCTACCACAGTTGTTCGAGCGCTTCTATCGCGCAACGAACGTGGAACAAGGCAGCATTAGCGGGATGGGCATTGGTTTGTATGTAGTCAAGGAAATTACGGAACTGCACGGCGGACAAGTACAGGTGGATAGCGTCGAAGGGCAAGGCACAACATTTACGGTGCGCTTTCCACTTGCCCAGCCGCATTGATCAAGGCCAGGCCGTCAGGGCGTAGCGCGAGTCGGAGGGTAGCTCCAACCTGTTGACCGGAGGGCAAGTCGAGCGCCAGCTCGGTGCCGTTTGGCAGCGCTACGACGACCCGCTCGGTCGCCCCCCGAAAGGTCAAACGCAGCACGGTGGCATCCCAGGTAGTTGTAGGCGCCGATTGGTCCTCGCCAACAAGCACAGCAGCTTCGGGCCGGATTACGACGGCAACATCGCTGCCGGGTGGCCAGATCGTCGCCGTCTGCACGAATAAACATCCGATGATTGTCCGCACCGCTGTTTGTGCGCCACTACTTTCGACCACGCCTGCAAGGATATTGTCGAAGCCCAGGAAGCGGGCGGCAAATAGTGTCGCGGGAGCGGCATAGACCGCTGCGGGTGAGCCGCTTTGTACGATGCGGCCAGCGTTCATGAGCACCACTCGATCGGCGACGGCAAAGGCTTCGGCCTGATCGTGGGTGACATAGATGCTGGTCAGGCCGATGCGCTTAATGATCGCGTGTAGCTCGCCGGTCAACTGCTCGCGGAGGGTGCGATCAAGTGCGCCGAGTGGCTCATCAAGCAAGAGCAGCTTGGGCTGTGGAGCCAATGAGCGGGCCAGCGCGATGCGTTGGCGCTCGCCGCCGGAGAGTTCCCAGATGGTACGGTCGCCGTAGCCCGGCAAACCGACCAGCGCCAGCGTTTCCCGCACGCGCGCAGTTATGATGGGCGACGCAAGACGCTGCATGCGTAAGCCGAAGGCAACATTCTCAGCCACAGTGCGATGCGGAAACAGGGCGAATTCCTGGAACATTAAGCCGAAGCCGCGTTGGTAAACCGGCACGCCTTCTAATGGCTGACCGGCGAAACGAACCGTGCCGCCATAGGGCGTTTCTAGCCCGACAATCACGCGCAACAGTGTCGATTTGCCACAGCCTGAAGGACCCAGCAGCGATACAATCGCGCCTTGCTCGGCCTGAAACGAAACGTCATGCAGCACGGTGTTACGACCGTAGCCATAGGTAATATGTTCGGCGGCGAGCAGTGGTAGCTCGGGCAGTGGAGGGTTGCTCACAGCCCTTCTTGGTTGGGGTCGAGATACCACAGCGAATGATAGGTCTCGTCACGCTCGGCGCGATGGCTACGCAGTTCGCCGAGGTAGGAGATAGCGGTAGTTTGCTTGCAGTAGTTACAGAGATACAGGTCGTACTTAAAGCGCTGACTGACGGGGTTTGCAACGGTTACATTGATCTCAAGGGGTTCGGTGGCGGTGCTGCTGCACCAGCTACAAACGACCGGATAAACGGCAACCCAGCTCGAACGCCGGAAACGCTTGCGATATTCGAGCACCTTATAAACAAAATGGAGACCACGGCCCCAAGTTGCGGAAG
>JBBRHB010000684.1:0-3079 GCA_038223355.1 Chloroflexales bacterium | reverse complement strand
CACATCGACGACCCGGAAAGCATTACGGCCTGCCTACGTTTGGGTGGCGAGGTAACAATGCGGCCCGATGATGAGCCGGAGGTGATCCGCGAACGCCTACGCGTTTACGAGGCGGAGACCGAGCCGCTGATCGACTATTATGGCGGGCGTGGCCTACTCCACCATATTTCGGCGCAGGCTGAGCCCGAGATCGTTCACGAGCAAATTGTCACGCTTTTGGGTGAGCGCCATGCCGCCAGCGAGTCATAAGTTTATTCCGGCTTGTCTACCACCAACACCAGTGGCAGCTTATCGAAGGCTTCGATCAGCAGCGGGTTACCTGGGCGGTTGAGATACATCCCGCTTGACCGGCCACCATCAAGATTTAATGCAGCATCGAGATCGAGATCGGATTGCTTGAGCGCGGGGCCGAGTTCGGGCAGCGTGAAGGTCAGTTGGTCATCAACCATCAGCAGGATGCGGCCCGCCCGGTCGCGAGCGATAACTGTCCGGCGCGACCGATCTTGGTCGGCCTGCAGTTCCGATACAGTGCCACCCGGCTGGATCAACATCGGCGTGGACTGCATAGCTTGTTGTAGCCGCTCAGCGGAATCATAGGGCTGCTGGCGCAAGGAGCGTAGCTCGAACTTGCCTTGCGGACTAACAACAACCATGCCTCCAAAACCATCATAGCTCGTGCCTTGCGCAATGCCATCGAAAATCACCAGCGCCGTCGCGCGGTAGTTCGCATCGAAATAACCACCGTTGATCAAGGCCATGGGTTTCACGGCATTGACCCATTCCCGCACTGTGCCCGGATCCTGGCGATCATAGGCGACACGAATATGGTAGCGGTCGGGATCGATCCGAATCGTTGAGAAGGTGCCTACGTGATCATTTTGCGCCAGCCGTACTGCGCGAAATTCTAAGCCCGCGGCGACCGGCTCCCACGACGACATGCTAGCCGTAGTCGGAGCAGGAGTGGCTTCGGCATACAGTTGCACGGGCGTCGGCGCGGATTGCGTGAGTTGCTCAGTGGAGCATGCGGTAAACGTCGCGACGCCCAATAACCCAACGATGCATCCTCGTCCCCACCAGCGCAATGGACTACTCCCTACGTGTCTACAGCAGATTGTAGCATAGCCTTGCTTATCCACGATTGGGGATAGTTTGTGGAACACTTGTTCGCGCCCCCGGCGTGTATGGTATACTTTTGATCATCCATGAACCGGAGCATATGAATGGCGACGAGTACCGATACCCCCATGATGCGCCAATACCACCAGATCAAGGCGCAATATCCCGATACACTCCTACTGTGGCGGCTGGGCGATTTTTATGAGGCCTTTGAAGACGATGCGAAGCTGCTGGCATCGGCCTTAGGCGTTACACTGACGCGGCGCAGTTTCGGCAAAAACAATAACTCCGAGCTACCGATGGCGGGTGTGCCCTATCATTCAGTCGATAAATATGTCGCCAAGCTACTTGACCTCGGCTACCGCGTGGCGATTGCCGAGCAGACGTCGCCGACCGAATCTTCGCAAAAGGATGTGCGCTCCAAAAGCAGTTTCCAGCGCGAAGATTTGATGCGTGATCGGGCCTCGCAAAAAGAGATGGTTGATCGCGAGGTGGTACGAGTTCTGACGCCCGGCACAGTAACCGAGCCCGAACTCATGGACTCGAAGGCCAACAATTATCTGGCTGCGGTGATTATTGAGCGCGGGCGGATTGGGCTGGCCTATGCCGATCTTTCGACTAGCGAGTTCGCGACGACTGAGTTAACTGGTCCACAGGCGATGACACGCTTGAATGGCGAGCTTACGCGTTTGCAGCCGGCCGAAGTGCTGGTCAGCGATGATCCTGCCTTGCGGCCACCACAGCTCGAGCCGACGTCAGCGCGGCTGGCCCACAACATCGAGCCGATGCGTAAGGAAGAGCGCGAGCGGCTACTGCCCAGCGAGCGCGTAGCACGCCATGTCGAGGGCGAAGCAGCAACGGGGGCCTGGGTACAAGGACGGGTCACGCCGTGGTCCGGTTGGCGTTGGGAAGCGCGCACCAGTGCCGATGCGCTCAAGCAACAGTTCGGCACGACGTCACTGGAAGGCTTCGGGCTACGCGATAGACCGCTTGCCCAGCGGGCCGCCGGCGCGCTCCTACAGTACCTGCATGAAACGCAGCGCTCCGCAGTCGCTCAGATCAACGGCGTGCGCCTCTATAGCACCGGCGAGTTCATGTTCCTTGATCCGCAGACCCGGCGTAATCTTGAACTGCTGGAAGGCAATAGCGGTCACAAAAGTGGTTCGCTGATCGACGTACTGGATCAAACCAAGACGCCGATGGGTGCGCGGCTGCTGCGGCAGTGGCTATCGCAGCCCTTGCTCCAACGGGCACGGTTGGAGCACCGTCAGGCGGCGATTGCACAGTTTGTCGATGATGGGCTGCTGCGGGCGGGCGTGCGTGACTCGCTCAAAGGGGTCGGTGACCTTGAGCGCGTCATTAACCGTGTCGTGCAGGGTAATGCCCGTCCGACCGATCTGGTAGCACTGCGCCAGGGCTTGGAGCGATTGCCTCCCTTGGTCGAGACCCTCAGTCGAGTGGCGGGACTGCCCTTTGAGGCGACCACCATCGCAGAGCCGCCCCCCGAGGAAACCTTTACCTTCGATGACAATTTGTTCGGCGACGAGGCGGATGAGGATGAAACGACCATTCTCCCGGCGGTGGTGCTTGACCCCTGTACCGATATTTTGAAGCTCTTGCAGCGCGCGATTTGTGATGACCCGCCCGCGCTGCTCGGCGGCTGGACCGGCACCAAAGCTCAGAACGTCATCCGTCCCGGCTTCGACCCGCAGATCGACCAGATCGTGCAGGCCAATGCCGATGCCAGCAGCTGGATGCAATCCCTGCAAGCCCGCGAGATCGATCGCACGGGCATAAAGTCGCTCAAGGTCGACTCGAACAGCGTCTTCGGCTACTACATCGAAATCTCGCGCGCCACGCCGGAAAAGAACATCCCACAGGAATATATCCGCAAGCAGACGCTGGTGGGCGCTGAACGCTATATCACGCAGGAACTCAAGGAATACGAGTCGCTGCTGACGAA
>JBBRHB010000683.1:0-3080 GCA_038223355.1 Chloroflexales bacterium | reverse complement strand
CTTTCACTATGTAAGATGCATTGTTCACCATGTAAGATGCATTGTTCACCATGTAAGATGGGGGCGTCACGGTGTCGGATGGGTCTGCGGTCGCTCCAACGTCCGCCAGGGAGGATACGTCGGTCAGCGTGTTGGCTGCATCTTTCACCATGTAAGATGCATCTTTCACCATGTAAGATGCATCTTTCACGAGCGACGAGGGAGTGTCAGCGTTGTCTCCCAGGAGTGGATAGCCAGCGAGGGCAAAGCCCAGCAGCTGCAGATCATGCTGGATGGCGCGGATGTCGGGTCGATACTGCAGTTCGCGATCCCAGGCTTGATGGGGATTATTGCGTTGCAGGAGCCAGCCGCGTTCCAACAGACGTGCCACATCGCGGCGGATGGTGGGCTCAGACACATCGAGCATCAGTTCGGCGATCAACTCCTTGCTGCTCTTATAGATCCAGCCGTAGGTCGGGTGGATCTTCACCGTCGGGTCGCGGCCTTGCTCCTCAGCGATAAAGCGGTCGAAGTCGGCATGGCGCTCAGCCCAGTAGAGTAGCTGGTTGAGGATGAGGGCCAAGCGCCAGGAGCCGGTGAGGCGAACGAGCTCCTCCTTAATGACGACGCGTCGGAGGCGTTGTGGTTCTTTGGGCGTGGGGGATGCGGTCATAGGGCTGCTTTCTCTTGTTTGTACGATTGCCTATAATCAGTATTGTCTTGACCAAGCGGCCTATTTGCGGCCTCTTTTTTGCACTGCTCGGCATGGTCTCGTCGGCGTCGCAGTGCCGTCCGTGCAGGTGCGTGACCTGCTTTGCATACAGTGAGCGGCTCTGCTCACACGGCTGCAGCACTGGTGGACATTGCTTGCTCTGCAGGTACCAGGACCTGCAGCTTCCCGAGCGAGTTTGTCCCTGCAGATCAAGGAGGTGCATGGCTTACAAGATCTGCGTCGCACCTCCGTTCGACGATACGTCTTTGCTTCATCCAGGCCTGTTCCGCACGCCATGCTCCCTGTGCCCGCATGAAGTGACGCTGAGACCCGCGTGGTAGGATGTTCTTATGGCTTGAGGTTTAAGTGATTGATTATCGGCAGGGCATACTGCTTGTTCAACCCTCCTGCTAACGACAATCATGGTGCAGATGCCTCCTCATCGCCACGCTCTTCCGACGGCGGATCGAGGAACAGCACATCGCTCGCCCGAATGACTGTGCGCTGACGGTGTTCACCGGTTGTCGCGTCATCCCACGTCTGATTGGACAACCGCCCGACCACACGCACCCGGCTGCCACGCTGCAGGAACTCCACACACTGCTCGCCCAACCGGTCCCACGCCTCCACGTTGAACCACTCTGTGCTGTAGTTTGGCTGATCGCCCTCCGCCCGCTGAGGAGCATAGGTCGCCAGCCGCAACCGCACCACCTGGCCCGTGCCAACCTGCCGCGCCTCGGGGTCCGCACCAAGCCGTCCAATTAATTCCACGCGATTCACCGTCCCGCGAAATCCTTCCATGGTCATCTCCATTTCTGTCCTAGAACAAGGTAAAAGGGGCTGGTATGATCGTCGCCGGTGAACTGCCCTTGTCCAGCGGATGCGCCGGTTGGGCAGCACTCCTCTCGGTCACGGCAAGCCACTGGCCGATACGCGACGGATGGGCATCGGCCATGACGCCGAACAGGTAGACATCGCTCGGCTCGTCGAGCACCTGGTCGGTGGCCTCCATCAGACGGATGCGCTGGCTTCGTGTATGGGTCATGGTTAACACGGCCCACCGCGTTGTCGGATCCCGTTCGCGAAGCAGGGCACGGTAGGCCCGGACCTTCGTCTGCCACGTCGCCGCAGAGCAGCCCCGGTCGAGTTCCACGAAGCAGCGGCGCTCGCCGTCCGACGTGATCAACCGAAAGCTCGCATCCGGCCGGACTGAGAGAGCAGCATCTGCTTCCAGATAGAAGCACTGACCGCGTTCCCATGCCTCCATGCGAGCGCCGGGAGCGAGCGTGATGGCGGCCCGCAGAGCAGCGTACACCTGTCCCAACTCACTGGCATGAACGAGTGTGGAAGCGAGCGGCGTACACAGCTCCTCACGCGGGATGGCCTCGGGAGCGTTCTCCCCGTAGGCGGCCAACAACGCGGCTCCCGCTGCCCTGAGCGCATACAGGTCTGGATCGCGGTGCAGGCTCCGCCCCACCGTGAGGGGACGTTTCACTCGCAGAACGAAGCCTGCTGCTGCCAGTTGGCGCACGCGCTTGCGGAAGCTGGTGGATGATTTGTAGGACTGCCGGCCGGATGGCGCGACCGCCGTCTGCCGGTACCACACCTCCCAGCGCGTGCGCCAACTCGGGACGTGGAGCCATTCCAGGGCCTCCACCGTGAGGTAGCAGGCATCCGCCAGACTCTCGAGAATACGGAGATCGCGGTCCGTCAGCTGTACGGGGAGCGTCGACTGTGTCATCATCGTCTCCTCCTTCTACGGACACGTGTCGGAGTGATAGATACTCATCACTTTCCAGCCCTCTGGGAAGTGTGCCAGCGTCGTGTCGAAACATTCGACCACCGCCTGATAGTGCCAGAGGCTCTTACTGACCATCGCTGCTCCACGCGGTGTCGCTGGCTTGATCTCCACCCGCTGGAACGAACCGGCCGGCTTGTACCCAAGCTTGTAGCTAGGATCAACCGTCGCGTTGTAGATGGTGGCCGGAATATCCCGGACGGTATACAGCGCTGTGGGCGCAATCAGGCGCAGCATCGCCGGTTGGTCGTTGTGTTGAATCGCCGCAATAACCTGCTGCTGCACCTCGTCAGCGCTCAGTGTGTGACTGCCACAAGCGGTGAGCACCACACCGAGCAGCAGGAGGACCAGCACACGCACTCCCCGCCACTGCTGGCGTGCCGCTCCTTGTTCACGGAGCGTGCTCATGCCTCCTCCTCCCGTTCGAGCGCACCATCATCCGTACGTAGGTCCAGTTCAGGTGTGCCATCATCCGTCCGCCGGTCCAACTCGGGTGCTTGCTCCCGCACTCCAAGCTGGTCCTGGATGGGGTGGATCGGCGTGACCCGTGCCCGGGCCGCAGTGCCCGCGCGCTCCACCGGCACTGCACTC
>JBBRHB010000682.1:0-3099 GCA_038223355.1 Chloroflexales bacterium | reverse complement strand
TCGCGCCTTCGACGCGGGTAGGGCTAAGCTTGAGGGCGACGAACTACTATCTACTATTTATCAACGAGTTGAGATCAGAGCTTGAGGCCGGATGGACGTCCAAAGAAGAGTAGGGAACGGAGAGGCGACACTCTGGTTATTGCATCTCGTTACCGTCGCTGTGTAGTGTAGCGCCAGTGCCTCGTCCCGAAGAACGTGCGCGTGCTGAGATCGACCGCTTGTTGCAAGCGGCCGGTTGGATTGTGCAAGATCGGGCCGCGCTTAACCTGCGAGCGGGGCGCGGTGTTGCCGTGCGCGAATTTCCGCTCAAGACCGGCTTCGCGGACTACCTGCTGTTTGTGGACCGGAAGGCGATTTGCGCGGTCGAGGCCAAGGCGGTGGGGACGCCGCTGAGCGGGATCGAGTCGCAGTCGGAGAAGTACAGCAGCGGGCTGCCCGACCTGCCGCCGGCCTGGCGCAAGCCGCTGCCGTTTCTATATGAGAGCACGGGCGTTGAGACCTTCTTTACCAATGGCCTCGACCCCGAGCCACGGAGCCGGCGCGTCTTTGCGTTTCACAAACCGGCGACACTGGCGGCGTGGGTCATAGAAGCAACAACCTTGCGGCAACGGCTGAAGAGCTTTCCGGCACTGCCGGCGAAGGGGCTGTGGGGCGCGCAGATCGAGGCGATTACCAACCTGGAGCAGTCGATGGCGGCGGATCGTCCTCGTGCGCTCATTCAGATGGCGACGGGGAGCGGGAAGACGTTCACGGCGGTTAATGCGATTTACCGGCTGCTGAAGTTTGGCGACGCGCGGCGGGTGCTGTTTCTGGTAGACCGTGGCAACCTAGGGCGACAAACGCTCAAAGAGTTTCAGCAGTTTGTAACGCCCGACGATGGCCGCAAGTTCACCGAACTCTATAACGTACAGCATCTGCAGTCGAATACGCTTGATGATGTGAGCCGCGTGTGCATCACTACGATTCAGCGGCTGTACTCGATGCTGTGTGGCGATGAAGCGTTTGATGCGTCGCAAGAAGAGTCGTCACTCTTCGAGCTGGACGAGGCACTGCCGGTAGAGCCGAAGAGCGTTGACTACAATCCAAAGATACCCATCGAACAGTTCGATGTTATCGTGACCGATGAGTGCCACCGCTCGATCTATAACCTGTGGCGACACGTGCTCGAATATTTCGACGCGCATCTGATCGGACTGACGGCGACGCCCTCGAAGCAGACGTTTGGCTTTTTTAACCAGAACCTCGTGATGGAATATTCACGCCAACGGGCCATAGCCGACGGGGTGAATGTTGATGGCGAGGTCTACCGCATCAGGACCAAGATTACCGAGGGCGGCAGTACCATCGACGCCGGCTACTACGTCGACAAGCGCGAACGGCTGACGCGGCGGGTGCGCTGGGAGGAAGTCGACGAGCCTATTATCTATAAGAGTGGCCAGCTTGACCGGGAGATCGTCGCCGAGGACCAGATTCGGACGGTGATACGCACCTTCCGCGATCGGCTGTTTACGGATCTGTTTCCTGGCAGGACGGATGTGCCCAAGACACTGATCTTTGCCAAGGACGATAGCCATGCCGAAGACATTGTGCGGATCGTGCGTGATGAGTTCGGCAAGGGCAATGAATTCTGCCAGAAGATCACCTACCGGGTGTCAGGCGTTAAGCCAGAAGAACTGATCGCCGCTTTCCGCAATAGCTACTATCCGCGCGTCGCGGTAACGGTCGATATGATCGCGACCGGCACGGATATCAAACCGCTGGAGGTGTTGCTGTGCCTGCGCTCGGTCAAATCGCGGGTGCTCTTCGAGCAGATGCTGGGACGTGGGACGCGCGTGATTAATGCAACCGACCTCCAGGCGGTGACACCCGATGCCAAGATCAAAAACCACTTTGTGATTGTGGATGCGGTGGGGGTCGTCGAGCAGATCAAGGTCGATACGCAGTCGCTGGAACGCAAGCGCTCGGTGCCGTTTGCAAAGCTACTCGAAGCGATTGCGCTGGGTGCGAGCGATGATGATACGCTCTCGTCGCTGGCCGGGCGCTTAGCGAAGCTCGAACAAAACCTCGCGCCCACCGACCAGTACACACTATCAGCCGTCACCGGTGGTCGCACGTTAAGTGAACTCGCTAACACGCTTTTGGACGCGCTGGACGCGGATCGAGCCATCGCCGTTGCCCAAGAGATCAGCGGCCACGCCGAGCCAACACCGCAGGAGGTTGCGAGCGCAGCCGAGACGTTACTTGATCGCGCCATCGCACCCTTTCATGAGCCACGACTGCGCCAGGTGCTGATCGAAATACAGGGACGCAACGAGCAGATTATTGACACAGTCAGCGTTGACGAACTGAAAGATGCAGGCTATAGCGTCGCGGATACCACGCGCGCCCGCAGCACCGTGCAATCATTTCAGGCGTTCATTCAGCAACACCGTGATGAAATCACGGCGCTGCAAATTCTGTATAACCGGCCACACAACCAGCAGCAAGTGACACGCGATCAAATCAAAGAACTGGCCGACCGGCTGAGCCAGCCGCCGTATCGCCTGACAACGGACGAACTATGGCGAGCGTACGCGCAGGTGGAGCGGGACCGGGTCAAGGGCGTGGGCGCGAAGCGGTTATTGACCGATCTCGTGTCGCTGGTACGACACGCAGCCAAGCTCGATGACACGCTCGTGCCGTTTCCGGAACTAGTGCGGTCACACTACCAGCACTGGCTCCAAACGCAGGAAGGCGCAGGGCAAGTGTTCACGACCGAACAGCGCTGGTGGCTGGACCAGATGGCCGAGTATATCGGCGTCAACCTGACGATCACGCCAGATGATTTTGATTATGGCGAGTTCTTCAATCGCGGCGGTCAGATTGGGGCGGCGCGGGTGTTTGGGAATAAGCTGCAGACGATTTTGAGTGAGTTGAATACGGCACTGGCAGCGTGAGGGGGCCCCTCACCCCCAGCCCCTCTCCCAGTGCGCGGGAGAGGGGAGGAAGCGACGTTCCGCAGAACAACAACTCGCAGCCAACGATACCAGGAAAGCACATGGACGATGGGGACGATAGCACATTGCCGGTCGGGTGGATATGGACAAGAATTGGGGAGAT
>JBBRHB010000681.1:0-3105 GCA_038223355.1 Chloroflexales bacterium | reverse complement strand
CCGTTTGCCGTCGGGCTGGCGCAGATGGTAGCCTACGACCCGGTCGTGCGCGTCGATTTCTAGCTGGTGGCAGAGCAGGGTGGGATAACCGAGCTGGGCCATTAGGGGCGCGGCGAATTCGTAGAAGGTATCCGAGACGATGGTGCAGGGTACCTGTGCACGGAGCCAGTCTAAAAATGGAAGCGCACCGGGGAGGGGCTGCAGGGTCGCAATTACAGCCTGAATGTCGGACAGTCCGAGCTGGTTGTCCTGGAGGATGCGTAAGCGGCCCCGCATTAACTGATCATAGTCTGGGAGATCGCGGGTGGTTAGCCGCAAGGCGTCGATGCCGGTGCGCTCAGCGACGGCAATCCATATTTCGGGCACGAGCACGCCTTCGAGATCGGTGGTAACAATGGTGGGTTGGAGCGGCATAGGTCGTTCCTTATAATCGCACCATCTTACCAGATGTTAAAGCTGCGGCCCTGCGTCTATGCTATATGGATGTGAAGGGTAGCTGAGCGTGCAGGATAGGCGAGGCTCATTGGCGTTAGTTCAGGGGTTACACGGGCAGTGAGCGGCGTGGATCGCTGCCCGTCACCCCACATAGGCTAGCGCTTCGGGTGGATCGCCAGGCCTGGCAGGTCCACGGTTTGCTCTAACTGGACTGCCTTGAGGCGCTGTGGATTCACGCCGAGCGCTTCGAGAATCGTCGGTGCGATTTGGGTCGTCTCGACGGGCGATTTGATCGTGCTGGGCGTTAACCCCGGATTGGCGATCAGGATGGGGACGTTGGTATCCTGCCGGCTAAAGCCGCCGTGCTCGGCGGTCTTGGTGGCGCTCAGCTTAGTGTAGATGACGCCCGGATTGGGGATGACGATGATATCCGGGGTGCGTGAGTCGGTCTTGGGGTCATTGAAGCGCAAGGTCAACGACTGGCCAGCAAGAATATCCTGAATCTGGGCCTGTTGTTGATTTGCGGCAAGTTTGGCGACGACGTTCGCCGTCTGGCTGGCATCGCGCAACCATATCAGGCTTACATCGTCCTGGGTTACCTGAGCTGCGAGATCGGGCTGAACGCTATTAACGAGCGAGGGGATCAGCTTGCCATCAATGATCTGACGGCGGGCAGGATCGATCGGCGATTGGCCGTGCTTGGCGGTTACGATGATCATGGTCGATGCGAGGAGGCCGTTGCTGCGCAATTCGCTCACCATGCGACCGAGGGACGCATCGGTATGATTGAAGGCGTCGAGGAGGCCCGCGCTTGGCGTGGCGAGCGTGTCGAGGTAGGCATTGCCGGCAAGCTTTTGACCCACGCTGACGGCTTGAAAGTTCATGCCGAAGAGGGCGGGGACGACGGACTGAGCAGTGCCGGTGTGATCTTTGCCATCGATCTCATTAATGATGGCTGTCACTTTGAGATCATCATAGGCTTCAGTCTTCGCGATGCTGCCGGTCGTGCCGTTCGCTGCGATCTCCGGCGTATAGAGATCGCTAACGCCCGTACCCGACGGTCCATTGACCAAGTCGTAGGCAGGGTGCTTGTCGGCCCAGGCTGTGTGGCGACCGAGGCCTCGCAGCACTTCAAAAATCGTGTTCACACGGAGTAGGCTGTGTGGATAGACCGGTGTGCAGCCCTTGGACGGGTCCAGGGCGAGCTTCGCCGGATCAATGCCGCCGCCAGCGTCGAGTGCATTGAGATCTTTATCAATCGATTCGTCATAGACGAGTTCCGTCCCGATCGTTTTGCAGTCGGAGCCGGGCGGGGAGAGCTGCCGATCATATGAGTCGTCGTACCAGACGCCGGTTGAGCGGGGCGAGCCGCCGGTGACGATGGATAGGAGGCCGGGAAACGAATCCGAGGGACTGGCCGTCACGGCGTTGGTATAGCTCACACCCATACCGACAAGACTGGCGAGCGTCGATTGTGGGTGTTCCTGCGCGTAGCGGACGAGGTCGACGGCATGCATGCCATCAATACTTAACAACAAGACGTGCCTGATGGGGCGCGTGACCAGACGAGCTGCATCGACCGAGTTCGGCGCAGAGCTCACGGCTGCGCCCGTACCACCCAGTATGACCACCGCGAGCATCACCCGCGCAATGATCCATCGAACGTGCATGGTTGTCCCTCCCTTATTGCCCGGACTCATGGCGGGCGAATCTAGTGTAGGGGAGGGATGTTAAGAGATGAGGAAGGGGGTGTTAAGCGAAGGAGAGTGGGAGGGAGATAGTTTGAGGTATTCGTACCTTGTATAATGTGCGAGAAGTAGGTATCGTTCGACGAAGGAAGCAAATATAGGGAGTGGTCTATGCTGCATGCATACAAAGCCATGCTGAAGGGCAACCGCTTAGAGTGGAGCGGAGCAGCACCAGAAATCAGCACGACAAACGAAGCCGTCGCCGTTCAGGTCATTATTTTGGACGAGGCTACGCCTTTACCTGGTAGTGTTTCGCAGGGGGAGCGTATGGCGGCAGCACTAGAGCAGCTTGCAATGGTACATACGCTGGCGACTATCGTAGATCCGTTGACATGGGAGCGCGAAGTGCGGCAAGATCGCGAACTTCCTGATCGCGATGCATGATATGCTCATCGACAGCAATATTATCATCTATGCAGCCAAGCCAGAGCATAGCCCTCTGCGGCGCTTTATTGCTGAGCACATACCGGCGGTCTCTGCGGTTAGTTATGTAGAAGTAGTGGGATACCACCGGTTAAACGAGGTAGAGCAGCTGCATTTGGAAGAGTTCTTCGCCTCTTCAACCGTATTGGCAATTTCTGAGAGTGTTCTCCAACAAGCAGTCCAGCTCCGCCAAATAAAAAAGATGTCGTTGGGTGATGCATTGGTGGCAGGCACAGCCCTCGTCCACAATCTCACACTCGTCACACACAATACGAAAGATTTCGACTGGATTCCGAGCCTCTCACTTCTTGACCCATTGGCAGCAGCATAACCAACTCATGACCACCTGCATGATGGTCTATAATGGCCCGAGAAAACTAGACAGTGAAATCAGCGATTTTGAGATAGACTGACCGCCATGAGAAAAGTCTACAGTCCGCAGTTCAAGGCCCAGGTTGTGCGAGAGTTGCTCAAGGAAGAACTCTCGGTCGCGCAACTT
>JBBRHB010000680.1:0-3108 GCA_038223355.1 Chloroflexales bacterium | reverse complement strand
GACCGCGGCCGGAATCCAACCGGCAACCTAGGGCTTAGGAGTCCCTCGCTCTATGCAAATTGAGCTACGCGGCCAAAATCACCCTCTCACCCGCCACATAGTATAGCCCGATGAATAATATGGGTCAAGGATTCGAACATCCTTTCGGCTGCCATCGGCCTTGACGTCATGGATCGATCCGCTATACTGCAATGAACGTGTAGAACCAGTTTCATGAGGAGCCCCCCGATGACACCTCCCAAGCTTCTGACCATGGCCCTCGTCTTGACGCTCTTGATGAGTGCAGCCCTGACCGCCACAACCGGCGCTGCGAGCAGCAGCACGACGCGCACGCTCACTAATCGTGGTACAACGACCTTCACAACAACTCCGCCAAGCACGAGCCGCAGCCAATCTACGCCTTCTCTGCGCTCACAACATGCCAACCGTAGCGCTGCGAGAAGCGCCGGCCCGCGTGCGGCGGGCAGCTTGACGCCACCCGTCGTCGCGAGCACACCCGTTGACAACAACAAACCCGGGCTGACCAACGGCTTCGAGGGGTTGAATGAGTATGATAGCCAGGCCGCTAACAACTTTCCGCTGGAGCCACCCGACCAAGGACTCTGCGCTGGTCGTGGCTACATCTTGGAAACGATCAACGATGTGCTACAGGTCTACAACACCTCTGGCGGTGGGCTGACGACTGCGACCGCGCTGAACACCTTCTTTAATGAAGATCCTACGGTCATCCAGCTCAGCGACCCATCCTGCTACTTCGATCATGACACCCAACGGTGGTTCCAGATCGTCTTAGGCTACGCCGTCGATATTTCTGGCAACCTCACCGGGCCAAACCACATCGACATTGCAGTTAGCAAGACCGCCGATCCAACCGCCGCCTATAATCTGTATAGCTTCCCGGTCCAGGACGATGGCACCGATGGCACACCCGTACACCCCAATTGTCCCTGCCTGGGAGACTATCCACATCTTGGGGCCGACAAGTACGGCTTCTACGTGACCACGAACGAATACTCGGACTCCGTTGGTGGCCCGAATTTCGGCTTCAACACCGCACAGCTCTATGCCATGTCTAAGCAGGCCCTTGCACAAGGCTTTGCCAGCCCCAAGGTTACACAGTTCGATAACCTCATTGTTACGGGCGCTGGGACACCCGGCTTTACCCTGTGGCCGGCCACCGCGCCGAGCGGTGCCAACTATGCGACCGGCAACAACGGCACCGAGTATTTCCTGAGCTCGATGGCCACGGGCGAGGCCAACACTTTTACCGGCTTCGACAATCGCCTGGGTGTCTGGGCCTTGACCAACACCCAAGCGCTCCAAGGTGGCAGTGGCAGCCCGGTCTTAAGCAGCACCACGGTTAACGTCGAGACCTACGGCATCCCGCAGCTCTCCGAGCAGAAGTTCGGCCCCACACCGCTCGCCAATTGCCTCAATGATTCCACCTGCGCCACAAACTTGTTCGGCGCAACAGACCCGCACCACGAAGTTGAAGGCAAACTCGACAGCAACGATAGCCGGATGCAGCAAACAACGTATGTAGCTGGCAAGCTGTATGGCGCACTAGACACCATCGCGCAGGTCAACGGTGCAACCAAGGCTGGCATCGCCTACTTCGTGCTGCAGCCCACCGTCAGCTCCTTCGGGATGCCGGTTGTGTCAGCACCCATCGTCAAGCAGGGCTACCTGGCTACGGCAAACAACAATGTGAATTACCCCACCATCGGGGTCACGACAGGGGGCAAGGCGCTCATGAGCTTCACCCTCGTCGGTACCAACTATTATCCCAGCCAAGCCTATACCTCGCTGGATGCCGAACGTGGGACGGGTAAGATTCACATTGCCGCTGCCGGCGTCGGTCCGGACGATGGCTTGACGCAGTACCAGTTCTTTGTCGGACGCAACTATCCACCACGCTGGGGTGATTATGGGGCTGCAGCGGTTGATGGCCAACAAATCTACGTTGGGAATGAGTACATCGCCCAACGCTGCATCCTCGCGCAGTTCAAAAACGACCCAACATGTGGTGGCACGCGCGACAAGTATGCCAACTGGAGCACCCGCATCAGCAGCATTACGCCCTAGTCGCCTTCCGTCACAGGCTTAGCAACGACGAGGACCGGTTCCTTGAAAACCGGTCCTCACCATTCACTTCATCATGACTATCGCGGAGCGCTAGCTTATGTCACCTCATCAAGCGTAGCCGCGCCCTCTAAAAAGCGTGCGAAGACCCGGTTGCCAAACATGCGCCCGCGCTCCGTCAGCCGCACGCCAACCTCGTCGGCGATCAGCAACCCCTCGTGTACGGTATCGTCGATCACCGCGCCATATACATCGCGCAGTGCGTGCCCGCAACGGTCGGCGAAGTGAGCATAGCTAACACCCGCATTCAAACGCAGCCCCATCATCATGGTCTCGCCCCACAGATCGGTTGCTGTAACCTCGATCGTTTCGGCGACCGCGCTACCACCTTCCTCCATCGCCCTGATATACTCATTTACTCCCAGAATGTCATGCCAGCGCCGTGGGTAGACATGGCCATGCGCCCCTGCACCGCACGCCAGATAATCAGCATTCAACCAGTACGCCACATTATGCTGGCACGCCTGCAACGGGAGCGTGAGATCATCAACGCGCCCCTCCACGTTTCGGGCCCAGTTAGAAATTTCATATTGCGTGTAGCCGCCAGCCGCCAGCCGTTCCATCGCCAGCTCATACATATCGGCGGCCATATCGTCGTCCGGCACGGTGATCGAGCCGCGTGTCACCTGCTGGTGCAACGGTGTGCCTTCTTCCACGATGAGCGAGTAGAGCGAAAAATGGTCGGCTCCGATCTCCATCGCGCGCTCAAGCGTCCAGCGCCATTGATCGAGTGTTTGGCCCGGCAGGCCAAAAATAAAGTCCAGGTTGATACGCTCCAAGCCCGCGCGCCGCGCCTGCTCAAAGGTGGCCAGCGCTTCGCCGGCCGTATGGATGCGGCCCAGCACCCGCAAAGTCGGATCATGCAGGCTTTGTACTCCAAAGGAGATACGATTAATCCCCAGCTCGCGTAACCCCCGCAGGTACCCCTCGTCGAGCACCGTCCCTGGATTTGCCTCGGTCGTCACC
>JBBRHB010000679.1:0-3112 GCA_038223355.1 Chloroflexales bacterium | reverse complement strand
TCCATCTCTTCCCATACTCATTCTTGACGGCTCCATTCATTACTGGGCTTCGCACAACGATCAATCAAATCAGCAGAAACGATTTACTCGCCGGCGCAATGCGGTTAAGCGATGTCGGGGCAGCGATGATGGAAGTTGCGCAAGGTCGAGCACCCAACCTCAGGTTCACTACACGCACGAAGCAGGATAAAGGTCAGCCCTATGGCGTTTACCTGCCGCGTTATAGCGACACCTTAGGCAACGTGATGACCTTCCCCATTAATGCGGCCGGTGATAACGATACTGAACAGTTCTTGTTCGTGCTCCAACATGCGCTGCTTTTGCAATACCATTTCGGCTGTAAGGTGCTCGTAAGCACATCTGCGACTCCATCGCTCGATAAAGAGGCCTTCGGGGATGTGTATTTTGACCTCACCCCACTGAGTGCACGAGGGTTGATACGCCAGAATGACTACCATATGTACGAACCGGGTACCAAAAATGATGGCGTATTACGGCGGCTCTGGCGACAACTTGATGCGCTACTCCGTATCCGAGCGGAGGTTGCTACGATGAAGGGCGACCCGACCGCAGAACTGGTTGCAGCAATGGCGGATCATCCGCTACGTATTTTTTATGTCGCTGAAAAACTGGCCGAGAACAAGGCAGATAAGGGTTCGGTGAGCTGGCTGTTGAGCAGTATCGCAGACCCAGTTCGTGATCTGGCCCTTAGTGTAGGAGATCCTGAGATGAATCAGTTGGACCAACAGTTACGTCGGTTGGCAGAGATCGCATGGCGAGGTGGATTGCGAGGCTTGTCGCTGGAAAAAAACTCGTTGATGGCACCGATGGACGAAGTGCTGCGTAAGGTGGCAGTCCAAAGCCAGGAACTCGACCCAGCGGTGATTCAAGCTGCTGCAACGCAGGACTTATACGAGCACATCGAGCGGATTCTCAAGACGAGTGGCCGCCAATTTTCAAGGCAGCGCTTAAGTGCTGCAAGCGAGGAATTTGTGCGCGTGTTCTTCGAGGATATATTTGACGCGATTTACCATAGCAAGCCCGCTCGCTTATTGAGTCACGAGAAGGTGCTCCGCTCGGCCTTTCATCTTTACATTCGCCAACAAATCCCGCGCAAGTCGAGCGCACCGAAAGACGCAAAAGACACAATGGATACTTCCGCTATGTCGGATGACTCAAGCGAGTTATTTTTGGATCAGCAAGACGATTTGCAGCAGGAACTGACTTAACTAATCACGTATCACAAGGAGCACGACCATGAGTGTTATCGACCAATACGCCGACCGCCTGTTGGGAACCTATAGTGCGTACCCACAGGGGCGTTTCGTGAGTTTGTTGTTGTTACGACATATCGAGTCGGAGGCAATCTTTCGGACAGAGGGCAGCGGGGAGCCACTCAACAAAGAATTTGTGTTCGGTGGCGAGCGGGCAGGTGACAGCGAGTTAATCCAGCGCGTCGTGATCAGCAAGCGCAAGCAAACAGCGGTCGAGCGGCGCATGGGTCGGGAACTCCTGCGTGAACATGACCTGCTTCAAACGACAAGCAAAGGCTCAGTATGCGCGTTGAATACCAACAATCCCTGCGAGAAGTGTGTGGACTGTATGGTCTATGGCTATGCCGCTGGCGGCGGTGGAGCACAACGCTCCCGGGTTATTACAGATGATGCATTTAGCTTGCATCCCGCCTCCACCGTTACAGGAACGCGGCAGTTTAATGCATTGTTTGACAACAGTACAATGCGCGATCCTGAGACAAATAAGCCTTCAACCAGCATTGGCACCGATGAATATATCAGGCCGGAAGCGGTGTTTCTGGATATCGAGACCCTCAAGGACGTAACCCCCGACGAAGTGCGTTATACGCTTGGCAATGTACTACGGGCAAGCCGTTATGGAGCCGTTTCATCACGCTTGGGCAAAGTCCGAAATCATCTGGTTGGAGTAGCCTTCAGTAACTGCGAATTGTTCTCGAATCTCGAGTGGGTGCAGCGCACCTATGATCTGGTACGCGGCGCGGAACATGAGCCTGAGTTTCCCCTGCATACTACCACCATTGCTCAGGCTGCTCGCTCTGCAGCTGAGACACTCCGTAGCCGTGTGATAGGACAAGTTGAGTGGCTTTCTGGTGACGATGTAGGCCAACTTGTGGCAGAAGCTGGTGCGTTGTATGCCGATCCAACACAACTTGCTGCAGTCCTCAAACGGCTGGCAGCAAGCTATCCCAGGCGATAGGAGGCAGCCATGCCACATATCTACCGCTGTACCTTGCACTTGCTTGAGCCTACCTTTTTTAGCACCCGTGAGATTAGCAATCTGTATCAGACCGAGGCCTTCATTGGCCATCTTGCATTGTGTTATGCCTTGGGGTTGGCTCCCAGCCGGTACTACAACGACGGGAAGACGGTGCATTACCGTGAGGATTTAGCTATACTGAATCAACAGAGTGTGTATGTGACTCCGGCAACGATACAAGGCGATGCCCGCTTCACACTTGGTCAGTTCAATGCCCAGCCGGACAGCTACTGGTCGGCCATGGGTAATAATGCGCTCATTACCGCGCCAGATGGCATGTGGGCCGAGAAAGATGGCAACACGTGGTATATCACCGATGGCACACAGCGCCGCAAACATGGGGTCGAAAACCGGCCCCAGTTCGGACGTATTCGCGCATTAGCCATTGATAATCAAGCAGAATTCTTCGTAATCAGTGAAGAAGCGCGGACACTGCCAAGCTATATTCGGCTGGGGAAGTGGATGAGTAAAGCCCGCGTGGTGGTTACGCCAGCGCGGATCGTGAGCGAACAGGCAGGTGGTACGATCCCCTATCTCCTCTCACCGGCTGATCTCGCCTCCGAAACCCGTCTACTTGCCTACGATGTGCTGAATGTTGCACCGACACCGCTCGTGCAGCACAGCCGCCTCAGTGGCCCTTGCTATCAACTCGATGCCGATACACTGCTTCCGCGTGGTATGCGGTTCAACTTGGAAGGTTTTGCATGACGACGATCACGTTGCTACCGCATGCTGAGAAACTTGCTCCTACCGATGCGATCCCCGGATATGTAGATACCAAACCGCTGCTATACCATCAAGTTCGCACCTTTGAAGCTTT
>JBBRHB010000678.1:0-3120 GCA_038223355.1 Chloroflexales bacterium | reverse complement strand
CACATGCTAGAAGTCTGTCCGACCATTGCCCGGAGCAAGCCCTCCCTGGAAATCCATCCGCTCTCCATCGGCGGCAAGGCCGACCCGGTGCGCTTGGTCTTCGACTCGCAGACGGGTCCGGCGGTCAATGCGTCGCTCATGGGCGTGGGCGATCGCTTCCGCATGGTAGTCAATCAGATTGAGGTTGTACCGACCGACGAACCGTTGCCCAAGTTGCCCGTGGCTCGCGCGCTCTGGCTGCCACAACCCGACCTACAGATCTCGGCTGCGGCTTGGATTTATGCTGGCGGCGCGCATCATACCGGCTTCAGCCTTGCACTCACCCAAGAACATCTCGAAGACTTTGCCGAGATAGCTGGTATGGAGTATCTGTTGATCAACAATGCCACGACTATCGCAGGCTTCAAGAAAGAGCTGCGTTGGAATGACCTGTACTATCATCTGGCACACGGGTTGTAGGCAGCCCTTTGCCCATGAAGGAGGCGTATGGATAACGAACGCATACAAGCTGCTTTACGGGATGCCAGCGAAACGCGATCCGTGGTCATCGGTGCAGGGACGCTTGCTGCGGCCGACACGACGTTCGCGCAATGTTTTCAGGACAGTCCTGCCGTCATCGTAGCGGACGAGCACACCTTCGTCGTCGCAGGCGGCACAGTCTATGAGGCGCTGCGCGCGAATGGGCGCACGGTTGAGGAGCCGATTGTCTTTCCCGGCGCTCCCGCCCTCTACGCCGACTTCAATAATGTCCTCCAACTCGAAGGCCAGCTGCGCGCCTCAAATGCAATCCCGGTCGTCGTGGGCTCAGGTACGCTCAACGATATTACTAAACTGGCAGCCCAGCGCGTTGGTAAACCGTATATGTGCGTCGGCACGGCCGCGTCGATGGATGGCTATACCGCTTTTGGCGCGGCGATTACCAAGGATGGCTTCAAGCAAACGATGTCCTGCGCCGCGCCACGTGCGCTTTTGGCCGACCTCGATATCCTGGCACATGCCCCTTCACAAATGAACTCGACCGGCTATGGCGATTTACTGGGCAAGATCACGGCCGGTGCAGACTGGCTACTGGCCGACGCCCTCGAGATCGAGCCAATCGATACCCAAGCCTGGGGCCTCGTACAAGATTCGTTGCGCAACTGGACCGGGGCACCTGCCCAACTTCACGCTGGCGACCCCCAGGTCATTGAGCATCTCTTCGAGGGGCTGATCATGGCCGGCGTAGCAATGCAGATCAGCCAATCATCCCGGCCGGCCTCCGGCAGCGAGCACCGTTTCAGCCACTTGTGGGAGATGCAAGCGCTGGGCCATGGCCATCCCGCCGTGCCACATGGCTTCAAGGTGGGCGTCGGGTCAGTCGCTGCCGCAGCACTCTACGAACGCGTGCTTGCCCGCGATTTCACAAACCTCGATATTGATAGCCTATGTCGTAACTGGCCTTCACGTGCTGAGGTCGAACAAACCGTGCGCGCGGGTCATGACATCCCGCAACTGGCCGCTAATGCGGTCGATGAGAGCCTCGCGAAATACATTACAGCGGATCAGCTCCGCGACCGGCTGCATCTGGTGCAAGAGCGTTGGCCCGCGATCCGGCCCAAGCTGCAAGCACAGCTCATGACGGCCGCCCAACTCCGCGATCTGCTGGCCGCGGCCGGTTGTCCCACGGAGCCGGCTGCAGTTGGCATTAACCGCGCGCAGCTACGCGACAGCTATTGGCTGGCGCGCACCATTCGCAGCCGCTACACCGTGCTCGATATCGTCTACGAGACCGGCATCCTGGATGCCTGTCTGGATGAATTGTTCGCGCCGAGCGGCTACTGGGGACGTGCTACGGCAGCATCTGCCAAATGACTATGTTTATACATGATTGAGGAGTAAGCTCATGCGGATCAGCGCGTTGAGACCAATGGTGATGGGAACACCCTGGCGCAACCTGACCTTCGTCGTCGTCGAGACCGACGAAGGGCTGCGCGGCGTCGGCGAAGTGCGGATGGTCAATCATACCGACGCGTTGCTCGGCTACCTACAGGAGGCGGGCCGTAACCACATCCTCGGCTCCGATCCCTTTAAGATCGAAGATTTGGTGCAGCGCATGTTCCGGCGCGACTTTGCCCGCGCCAGCGAGATTATGACCTCCGCGATCGCTGTTATTGAGATGGCGTGCTGGGACATCGTGGGCCAAGCGCTCGGTGTGCCCATCTACCAACTCTTAGGCGGTGCGGTGCGCGAGCGCATCCCGGCCTATGCCAACGGTTGGTATACCGTCGAGCGCTCCACTGAGGAGTTTCATGCGGCGGCGCAGCGCGTCTCGGCCCGTGGATACCGCGCGCTCAAGGTTGACCCCTTTGGTGCCGGCTTTTACGAATTGAGCCGGGCGGAGAAGCTGCGCTCCGTTGCGTTGATTGAAGCGGTACGAGCGGCCGTTGGACCAGATTTCGAAATCTTCATTGAAATGCATGGCCGCTTTAACCCCGTGACGGCCATTGAAATCACCCGCGAGCTGGTACCCTTCCGTCCCGGCTGGATCGAAGAGCCGGTGCCCCCGGAAAATTTACGCGCCCTACAAAAGGTGGCGACAGCCGTCGCTCCGCTTGGTATCCCAATCGCGACCGGCGAACGTATGCATACAGCATTCGAGTTCCGTGAACTGTTCGAACTCCAAGCTGCTGACATTATCCAGGCCGATATCACCCACTTTGGCGGGATCCTGGCGACGAAAAAGCTTGCAGCCTGGGCTGATGCCTACTATATGCTGATCGCGCCACATAATGTTTGCGGTCCGGTCGGGACGGCCGCCGCCCTACATCTTGCGGCGTGTACCCCCAACTTCAAGATTCAGGAACACTTCAACGACTTTGCCGACGCATGGGTCAAAGAAGCTGTCGTGGGGCTGCCAGAGGTCGACCCGGTCGATGGCTGCTTCCCGCTGCCGAACGGCCCTGGCCTGGGCGTCACGCTGAACGAGGAGTTCGTTGCAGCCCATCCCCGCGAACAAATCTTCTTTGATCTGTTCGAAGAAAACTGGCAGCGCCGGCAGGCCCGTCAGAACACCAGCATCGATGAAGCACCGGACGTATAAAGGAGCAGCACCATGCCGAGGCTTATTCAGTTTTTGGATGA
>JBBRHB010000677.1:0-3121 GCA_038223355.1 Chloroflexales bacterium | reverse complement strand
GGTAAGATCTCAACATCGGTGCTGAAAGTCGGGCGAGTGCTGGCTTGGCGGTGGGAGGGGCGATGGCGGTAAAACGGGGCGTGCTGCTTGATCGAGATGGAACTCTTGTCTATCCGCGCCATTATCCGTCTCGGCCTGATGAATTACAGTTGTATCCGGGGTTGGGCCCGGAGCTACGCCTGCTTCAAGCCGCCGACTTTCGGCTTGTTGTCGTGACGAATCAGGGTGGTTTGGCTCACGGTCTGTTTAGTCCGACCGCACTTGATGCTATGCATGCATATCTCGATGCGCAGCTCCAAAGGCAGGGTGTAACACTTGACGCCGTCTATTACTGCCCACACCATCCGGCTGGCATCATCCCAGAACTTGCAGTGAACTGCGATTGTCGCAAGCCACAGCCCGGTATGCTCTTACGAGCGGCTGCCGAGCTTAATCTCGATCTTGAACAATCTTGGTTCGTCGGAGACATCCTGGATGATATTGAGGCGGGCCGTCGCGCCCAGTGCCGCACTGTGCTCGTTGATTTAGGAACCGAGGCGGTGCCAAGCGCTGAACTTCGTACCCCGCACTTCATTGCGCGGACCACCGTCCATGCCCTCCAAATAATTGCGGTGATCGAGCAACTGGGCGATCCAGTTGAGCTCGACTACCTACCTCAAGGCTGGCAGTCCAGCCCGGTACAGGAGGCAGCCCGTGGCTACTAGTATTCCCGAGCGCTGGCAAGCTGCCGACCGCGTGCTCCTGGTTCGCCTGGATAATTTAGGTGATGTGCTGGTGACGACACCGGCGATCCATGCGGTCAAGCAATCTCTACCGCAAGCCGCCCTGACATTGCTGGCAAGCCCAATTGGTGCGCAGGCCGGTCGGCTTAATCCTGATATCGATGATGTGATTGTGTACCAGGCACCATGGATGGACCCATGGGAACGTTTGCCCCAGGACACTGGCCGTGAACAACAGATCATTGCCGTGCTGCGTGAGCGGCGCTTTGATGCTGCGATTATTTTTACGTCCTTTCGGCAAAGCTCCTTGCCTTCGGCCTACTTGTGCTATCTGGCGGATATTCCGCTGCGTCTCGCAGCGTCCATTGACGGTCCCGGCTCGCTCCTGACAACGCGGCACAAACATCCAGAACACATGATGCATGAGGTTGAGCGTGGCCTGGATCTCGTTGGTGCCATCGGCCTGGGGACCGTGGAGCGTGATCTGGTTCTGCGCATACCGGATGATGCGCGGAGCACGGCAGCAGATCTCCTGCACGCTTATGGCATTGATAACGCTCACCCACTGGTGGTTCTCCATCCCGGCTGTACCATGCCGGCCCGCACATATCCGGCAGCCATGTTTGCTGAGGTTGCCGATTTGCTGGTGGAACGTTTAGATGCGACAGTCGTGCTGACCGGTGCCTCTGACGAAACCAAGTTGGTTGAGGAGGTTCGACGGGCCATGCGGCCGGAGCACGCTTCGCGCGCGCTGCCGCTGGCTGGCGTCCTCCCGTTTCCCGCCTTCGGTGCCCTGATCGAGCGCGCAGACCTCACGATCACCAATAACACCGGTCCCATGCATATTGCCGCTGCGGTGAAAACTCCTGTTGTCGCGCTCTTCGCCTTGACCAACCCGCCCGAGCAATGGGGCCCCTGGCAGGTGCCGCACCGTCTGTTGAACCACGATGTACCGTGCCGTATCTGCTATAGCCGCATCTGTCCCTATGGCCATGAGTGCCTGCGGCTGGTCCAGCCAGAGATAGTCGTTGCGGCCGCCGCCGAGCTATTGCAGATCACAGAATTGGCGGAGGTCGCCAGTGAGTGATGTGGCACAATGGCAGGCGGCACGAAATATTCTAGCGCTCCGTCCCGATAATATCGGGGATGTCATCATGCTTGGCCCGGCGCTACGTGCGGTCAAGCAAAGCTCCCCCGATGCTCGCATGACCTTGCTGGCCAGTAGCGGCGGTGCCACAGCCGCACCACTCTTACCCTGGGTTGATGACGTTATTGTAAGCCGTGTGCTTTGGCAGGACCTTGGTCATTTGGCCTTCGAGCCGCAGCGCGAATGGGAATTGGTACAGACCGTGGCGACGCGACACTTCGATGCCGCGTTAATCTTCACCTCGTTTAGCCAGACGCCGCACGTTCCCGGCTATCTGTGTTACCTAGCCAGCATTCCTCTGCGTGCCGGGGAGGGCAAAGAGTTTGGTGGGAGTACGTTGTCGACCGAGCTGCGAGGTGCGCCCGACGAACTACATCAAGTCGAGCGCAATCTGCGCTTGGTCGAGGCGCTGGGCTTTGGGGTCGCGGATCGCGATCTAGAGGTACACATTGCGCCCACAGCGCGTGATGCGGTAGCGGAACTCCTGGCGCAAGCCGGCATTGATCCGACTGGCCCCTACGTCGTCTTTCATCCCGGAGCCAGTGCTCAAGCCCGGCGCTACCCCCTTGAACGTTCAGGGCTGGTAGCACGTCTTCTGACTGAACATGGGTGGCAGGTCCTATTGACGGGTGTTGAGCGCGAGGCCGAGCTAGTTGCGACGGTCGCATCCGCCGCGCCACAGGCGAAAGTGCTGGTCGGCGGTACATCACTCGCTGAGTATGCGGCCTTGATCGAACAGGCGGCGCTTGTGATTTGTGGCAACACGCTACCGCTGCACCTGGCTGACGCACTCCTGACACCCGTGCTGGGGCTTTATTCTGGCACCGACTACGAATCGCAATGGCGGCCCCGCCGCACGACTTCGCGCCTGCTACGCGAGCCCACCCCGTGCCATCCGTGCTATCTGTTTCGTTGTCCCATTGAACTACCTTGCCTAGATATTGCGCCGGAGGCCGTGGTCACCACGGCCGAGGAGTTACTTCACTCGGTCCGCCCTACCCCTGTGAGTATGAGCATATGCTAATGCCGATACGCAAGATTGCCATCCTACGCGCGTTGTATGTCGGTGACCTCTTATGTAGTGTGCCGGCGTTCCGGGCCTTACGCCACAGCTTCCCTGAGGCGGAGATAAGCCTGATCGGCTTGCACTGGGCGGCGGAATTCGTCGGGCATTGTGCCTACGTTGATCGTTTGGTGGTTTTTCCGGGCTACGAAGGCATTGCGGAGGTTGCTTTTGACCCGACAAGAACGA
>JBBRHB010000676.1:0-3129 GCA_038223355.1 Chloroflexales bacterium | reverse complement strand
CTTGCCGATGGGTTCCCGGGCAGGTGCGCCCTCTTGCGGGCCGCCGCCTCACCGGCGAAGAGCGCCTGCAGCCAGCGCCCCTGATCCGCGGCCACGGGTGAGCCATTGGTCGTTGGCCCCAGCAGATAGCCATAATCCCAGGTGATTAATTTGCTGAGGGCGAACGCGGCGTCTGGGTGCTTAGCGCCGGTGGGGATCACAATCGTTTGTTCACCGGCCGGAAAATTCGCGGCCTCGGCAAGGGTGCCGTGCACGGTCGGGGGAAGCGGCGTGATGTTGTACTGAATGCCTCCCTTGACGCCAAAGCTGAACGTATCCCACGGCGTGACACTCCAGTAGGAGGTGGCCGAGGGCGCGATCATGGCCTGCCCAGTGACCATGTAGTCTTTCGGGCTGCCATTCCAGATATCGGGGTCGCCGGACATAAACTTGGTCAGTTTAGCGTAGCCGCCGTAGAGATCAGATAGCTTCTTGAGATAGGTCAAGGCAGCGAGGTTGCAGGGATCAGTGGCCGTAGGTTGGTCCGCCCTGTTATAGATGCCGTGCCCGACGGGGCAGAACAGCGTCGCCAGCGATTCCCAGAAGAAGCCCAGCGTGGCCTGCAGCCCCGGCCAGAAGCCAATACGCAGCAAATTGCCATCCTTGTCGAAGCGTACCGCCTTCTTAGACATCTCGTAGTAGTCGTTCCAGGTGCGTAAGTTGCTGTTGTTGTAGCCGAGGGTGGTTAGGTATTTGGTTGGATAGACCACCTGACCGGCCAGCGGACCGCTGACCGCTGGGATAGCCCACCAATGGCCGCCGAAGTGCGTCCAACTCTCCATGCTGGGCAGAATTTGGCCGGGCTTGACATGGTAGCTGGCAAAGTACCTGTCCAGCGGCTGGGCCAGCTTGCGCAACACAGTAAAGCCCAGATAGCCTCGCTGAATGAAGACCATGTCCGGTGGATCCCCGGAGTTGACTGCCAGGGTCAGTTTTGTCTCCAGCTGATTCCAGTCGTTAATATACGTCTCTTTGAATTTGAGATGAGGAAACTGCTTGGTCCAGAGTTGAGAATCGACGTTATGGATAGAAAAGATGTCCGTGGGATTGGTATCGTTGAAGCCTTGCAGAGAGCCGCAACAAGTGTAGACAGAAAGCGTGACGTTCATATCGGGAGATGGGCTGACGGCATGTGTCGGCGTGGGTGCGCCACTGACGACACTGCCCAGGAGGGCCACGGCACACGCCAGGGCCACCAAGGACACGCGATGCCACGGGTTACGGCGCATGGGGGAACTCCTTTTCCAGTTACAGAGGCCATCAAGATAGTGCCGAACGTCCATCATACCATGATCTTCCCGGCGCCTACTGATCCTCCTTTGCTTCCTAAAACGTAACTGTCCAGCGAAACGGCCACAGTGCCAGATGGGTGGCGCGACAGGCGAGATACGCGTAGGATAGGATAAGAGCAGACGGTGGAGAACAGCGCGGTAGAGTCTGATGCAGGGGGTACCACGCGACGATGGCCCTGACCCGTGACGAGATCGTGGCCCTGTACGCGGGAGGCGTGGAGGCGGTCATCGGGGTGATCGAGTCCCTCCAGGAGCTCGTCACGGGTCAGCAGGAGCAGATCGCGACGCTGAGCGCACGGGTCAAGGTGCTCGAAGATCAGGCGAAGACGACCAGTCGCACCAGCAGCAAACCGCCGTCGAGTGATGGCTACCGGCGCCCCCCGCGGAGTCTGCGGCAGAGTAGCGGAAAGACGGTGGGGGGCCAGCCTGGGCATGAGGGCCATGCGTTGAGCATGGTGGAGGAGCCTGATCAGGTGATCATCCACAGTCCGGCAGCCTGTGCGTGGTGCCGGGCGTCCTTGGAGGGAGTGCCCGCCACAGGCTATGCGCGCCGCCAAGTGGTCGACCTGCCGCTCCTGCGACTGGAGGTGAGCGAGCATCGGGCCGCAGAGAAAAGGTGCCCGCAGTGCCACGCCACCACCACGGGCGGGTTTCCTGCGGGCGTGAGTACGACGGTGCAGTATGGGGCGGGGATCAAAGCGCTGGCCGTGTATCTGCTGACGTATCATCTGCTGCCCTACGAGCGCACCAGTGCCCTGCTGGGCGACCTGTTCGGGCAGCCGCTGGCCAAAGGCACCCTGCAGACGGCGGTGGAGACGTGTGCGGAGGGTCTGGAGGAGGTGGAGGCGCAGATCAAGGAGGCGCTGGGCCAGGCGGACGTGCTGCACAACGACGAAACCGGTGTGCGGGTGCAGGGGACACTGCAGTGGGTGCATGTGGCCAGTACGGCGCGGTTGACGCACTATGGCGTGCATCCCCAGCGGGGCAGCGCGGCGACCACCGCCATCGGCATCCTGCCCGCCTTTGCGGGCATCAGTCTGCATGACGGGTGGGCTGCTTACCGGCAGTACAGCTGCGAGCACGCGCTGTGCAATGCGCATCATCTGCGGGAGCTGACGGCCATTGAGGAACACGACAAGCAGCCATGGGCCACCGCGATGAAGGACCTGTTGCTGGAGATCAAGGACCATGTGGAGACGGCGCAGGCCTGCGGGCAGACGCGCATCGCGGACGCGGTGAGCGCGTCCTTCGTGGCGCGCTACCAGGCGCTCCTGGCGGAGGGCTATGCGGCCAACCCGCCACCGCCGCCACCAGAGGGCGGACTGCGGAAACACGGGCGCCCCAAGCAGAGCAAGGCCCGCAACCTGCTGGATCGGCTGAGCGCCCATGAGCAGGAGGTGCTCGCCTTCATGACCGATTGGCGCGTGCCCTTCGACAACAACCAGGCCGAACGCGATCTACGCATGATCAAAGTCCAGCAGAAGGTGTCTGGCTGCTTCCGCAGCACTGCAGGAGCGGAGATATTCTGTCGCCTGCGTGGCTACCTGTCCACGCTCAAGAAGCAGGGGCAGCAGGTGCTCCCCGCCTTGCAGAGCGTCTTTGTGGGGCAGCCCCTCATCCCTGATCTTGCCGCTGGATAGTTACCAAGGTTCTTCCAGGCAAGGCTCTTAGCAACTCTCGTAGCGCTCGCGGGAAGCGCCGGGCCACAACCGGCTCTCAGGAGGGACAACGTGCTAAACACGCTGTCCCTCCTCTTTATTTTCCCTCTACCGATCCATGGAAGGAAATCCTGCGCCCA
>JBBRHB010000675.1:0-3130 GCA_038223355.1 Chloroflexales bacterium | reverse complement strand
TCAGCATGACGACGGGCACGCTCGAGCTCTGACGGAGCCGTCGGCAGACCTCGAAGCCATCATAGCCGGGGAGCATCACATCGAGCAACACGAGGTCCGGTGCCAAGCGTTGCGCGATAGCGACGGCCGCCGGTCCAGATGTCGCCGTGAGGACCTCGTAGCCGGCCTTGCGCAGGTTGTAGACCAGCGTAGCCAGCAAGTGTTCCTCATCCTCGACGACCAGTACGATTGCCATATGCCGCTTCCGCCCCAACGTGGCAGCAACTCTACGCCGGGCTGTCCGTGATCATAGCATATCTGCATCGTTCTTCTAACACGGCGGTGAAACGCTACGCATCCTGCAACTGGCATCGGTAGCTCGTGCTCGGTTGGCTGCCCACAGTCGGTACGGGTCCTACCCGTGATCCAGAGGGGCATTGCTCCGCGTCATCGCCAGGCTTCTCCCGGGACTACCGGTGATTGTACAGCTCGATCTGCCAGCGCCATTCGCTGTGATCGGCAGCATGCCACTACGTCTTGAGGATACCCACCTCGCCCTCCGCCAGGAGCACTGTGGCTACTCCCGTGCATATGCTGCGAGTGGCCACGTGCCCCTGACGCGCATGCACCACCGCCGGCATGTTGATACCCAGCAACACGAGTGCCAGCACCACCACAAAAACGGCAAAGCTCTGACGTAACCGGTCAGCGGAGAGCTTGCGGGTCAGGAGCGAGCCCAGCCATAAGCCGACCAGACCGGCGGCCAAGAAGACTGCGATGAGCAGCCGCGGGAGTGCGCCGTCGTTGAAGTGTCCTGCCAAGCCAGCGGCGCTGTTCAACGCGATCACGAGCAGCGACGACCCCACGGCATCCGCCATCTTCATACCAACCAGTAACACCAGCGCCGGCACAATCAGAAAGCCACCACCGACACCTAAGAAGCCGGTAAGAAAGCCTACGCCTACTCCTCCGAGCAAGACGTGCCACCACGCCACTCCGGCCTGACCCCCGTCTACGGCTCCCGTCTGCCCCCCACGACGTATCATCAGACCGGCAATGACGAGCATCAACAGTGCAAACAGGACCAGCAACACCGGTCCGCTCAGCAGCTTGGAAAGCCGCGCACCAATATATGCGACAGGAATGCCATACGCGCTGAAGATCAACGCCTGTCTAATCCTAACATGACCGTCGCGCCAGTGGAAGCCGGCGCCGATCAGCGCGTTCACCCCAACGATCACCAGTGAAGTGGCGACGGCCATGTGCGGGTCTTGGCGCAGGATGTAGACCAGGATCGGTACCGTCAGGATCGAGCCACCGCCGCCGAGCATTCCGAGCGCGAGGCCGATCACGAGACCTAGAACCGGTGCCAGCAACAACTGTGCCGCTTGGTTCATGTGCCGCGCTCTACCGGCAGCCGGTGCTGCTCCCAAGCGAGCATCCCGCCCCGGAGGTTGGCGACATTGGTCAAGCCGGCCCGTTGGAGCAAGGACACCGCTGCGCGTGAACGGTTGCCTGAGTGACAGATCACCACTACCGGTCGATGCTTGGGCACATCATCGAGCCGGAGGGCCAGTTGATCGAGCGGGATCAACGTGCTCCCTTGTACATGGCCCTGCGCATATTCGTACGGCTGCCGTACGTCCAGCACCACCACCTCCTCGCCTGCCTTGCGGCGCTCCTCAAGCTCCTGAGGTGTAAGGTCGGTTTTCCCAGCGCTTTGCGTAAACATCTTCTTGAACATAGTTCCTCCTTGTTTCTATGGCTGCTCTGCTAGGCCGCGACCGCGGCTGTCTCCAACTCCGGCGCACGCTCCACCGGATTCCCCGCTGCCTGCCAGCGAGCAAACCCACCTTCCAACTCAAACACGTGGGCAACACCCTGCGCCTGGAGCAGGCTTGCCGCTATGGCCGATCGCTCGCCACTCTGGCAGTGGACGAGAACCGCCCGGCCGGTAGGCAGATCGTTCACCCGTTGCGTAAAAGTACCCAACGGGATATTGTGGCTGCCGACCAGATGACCGGCGGCGTATTCGTGGGGCGTGCGTACATCAAGGACCACGACGTCGCCCCGCGCCACAGCTTCGCGCATGGAGCGCGGATCGCGCCTTTCGACCGTCGCCAGCCGGCGGCCCTGCCTGATCCACTCATCCAATACGGCACATGACCAGAAGCTACGCACCTGGTCTAGTCCGATGAGCTGCAACTGCCGGAGCACCGTGCGCGCAGTATCATCATCGGCAATCAGGGCGATGGGACGCTCATACGAGAGCAACCAGCCGGCCCACGAGAGGAAGGCATCGTTGAATGGTAGGTTGATGGTGCCGGGGA
The DNA here is from genome assembly GCA_038223355.1 of Chloroflexales bacterium. Lineage (GTDB taxonomy): Bacteria > Chloroflexota > Chloroflexia > Chloroflexales > Kallotenuaceae > JACDGP01. The sequence continues at coordinate 821 of JBBRHB010000675.1, read as the reverse complement.
TATGACCCTGCGCATACTGCACGGCGGCCCGTGTATCCACCACCAGCGTGCCGTCTTGCATGGTTGCGTCAAGCTGGTCGAACGTGAGGAGCGTGAGCGCAGGCAGCGTGGCCAGCAGGGTCGCGCCCTGCTGGTTGATGCGCTTCATCGCGGCAAAGTAGGGTGGCGGTGCCGGCTGACCATCCAGAATAGCAGTGACGAACTGTGCCTCGTCGTTCAGCCCCAGCGCCCAGTTGAAGCGCCGCTCATAGCCGACGGTACTCTGTGGCACGGCACCCAGCGCTCGACCGCAGGCGCTCCCTGCGCCATGACCCGGCCATACTTGCAGATACTCGGGGAGTGCACGAAAGCGCTGTAGCGACCAGAACAGATCGCGTGCGGCACCGTCCGTTGAACCAGTGATGCCGGCCGCTTTTTCGAGCAGGTCTGGCCGCCCAACATCGCCGACGAACACGAAGTCGCCGGTGATCATGCCCATAGGATCGGTCGCGCCCGCTGTATCGGTGACGAGGAACGCAAGGTGCTCGGGAGTATGTCCCGGCGTGTGGAGGACGTCGATGCGAATGTTGCCGATGCTGAAGGCATCCCCATCCCGGAGCAGAGTCGCGCTGACTGCCGCGGCATAGGCGTACTTCCAGTCCCGGGGTCCGGCATCCGAGAGGAAGACCTGCGCGCCCGTGCGAGCCGCTAACTCGCGTGTGCCGGACACAAAGTCGGCGTGGATGTGCGTTTCCGTGACGGCCGTGATATGCAGGCCTTCACGCGCCGCTAGTTCGATAGAGTGATCGATATCGCGGGTCGGATCGACGACGAGCGCTCGC
>JBBRHB010000674.1:0-3137 GCA_038223355.1 Chloroflexales bacterium | reverse complement strand
AAGCCGCAGAGCGCGTGGGCTGGACACCGTTAAAACTCAATGTCGTCGTCGTACGTGGTCTTAACGATGACGAAGTGGTTGAGTTGGCGCGGCTGACGATTGATCGTCCCTGGCAGTTGCGCTTTATCGAAATGATGCCCCTGGCGGGTGTCGGCGATCTGGCAGAGGCATCGGTCGTCTCTTCGGCCGAGATTATGGCCCGTCTTGAGCAGGAATTCGGGCCGCTGGAGTTCATCGGCTGGAAAGGTAGTGATCCTGCGCGGACCTACCGTCTGGCGGGCGCACGCGGCGATCTGGGCTTTATCTCTTCGATCACAGAACCCTTCTGTTCGACCTGTAACCGCATGCGGCTAACTGCCGACGGCAAGTTGCATCTCTGCCTGCTGCGCGACAACGAGCTCGATCTGCGTGAGGCCCTACGCAATGGTGCTGCTGACGAGGATCTGCAAGCGCTGATCCGCCAAGCCGTCTTTCTCAAGCCATGGGGTCATGGCCTACCCGACGGCATCAAGCCCACCTTGCGTGGCATGTCGGAGCTCGGCGGCTAGCAATTGCGCAATGCCATCTTGCTTCGCGGCCCTGCATTGCGCGTCGGTGTAGCCTTTCCCGTGCTGCTGGCGGCGATAGCCTTGCTGGTCTTTGCTCTTAATGCCTACCCGCGCCCCGCACCTTTCTGGGCCGACGAAGCCTATACAGTGCTGGAAGTGCGGGCCCCGAGCTGGCGCGAGCTGGTGCACATCAATCTGCAGAACGAGGAAACCCCACCCCTCTACTTTACACTCCTGCGGCTCTGGTCGATGGCGTGGGGCAGTTCGGACGAGGCGACGCTCCGTCTATTCTCAGCCGCTTGCCTGGCACTCACTGTGCCGCTCGTCGGTTTCCTCGGTCGCCGTTTATGGAGTCCACAGATTGGCCTGGCGGCGGCCCTGCTTTTAGCGGTGAATCCCGCTGCTCATTATTACGGTCAGGAAGCGCGCGCCTATGCGCTTGCCTTGCTTCTATCCACGGTGCTACTTCTAGTGGGCCAGCTTTACCTGGAACGACCCGAATTACGCTGGGCAGTAGGCTATGTGCTGACCGGTACGCTGCTCCTGTATACCAACTACTTCGCCGCCTTCACGCTGGCAGGGCTAGGATTATTTGGTGCTGTGCTTCTTTTTGCCCGCTGGTATCGCCAAAGGCAGCCGACGGCACGCCGGGCTATACTAGGCTGGGTTGCTGCACAATTCTGCATCTTAGCCCTATGGGCACCCTGGCTGTCTGGCCTCAAATACCAATTAGCTGTAAGCGACGCAGCTCGCGCGCCAGAGCAGCGCAATATATGGCTGCAAGCTGGGTTGTCGTTGCTCGCGTTGGGCGCGCATCTCCCCGATTTGAGCATATTGAGCAATATACTGCTTGCTGTACTCTTCCTGGCGCTGGTTGTTGCTGTGGCGCAGGTTATACGCAAAGCACCGACCGTGCAGTGGCTATGGTTGCTCGCCGTATTGGGACTGCCGCTCGTTGGCGGCCTGCTACTACTCAAGGGTGATGGACAATTCTCGGTCCGCTATGTGTTGCTGGCGCTGCCGGCCTATGTCCTGTTGCTGGCAGCCGGATCGCTTTTGCCTTCACGAGCGCAGGTCTTGCCCCGCACGTTGCTTGTTAGCGTCATCGCGCTGTCGGCCTGCTATAGCCTCATCGTCGCACCGACCGCGCAACGCCGTGTCGGCTGGGATCAAGTGGCACGGGTTGTCGAGCAAGGCGCCAGACCACCTGACGTTATGCTGTTCACTCCACCATGGTCCCGGCCGGCTTTTGATGTGCAATACCAGGGACCTCCGCTCCTGCAGTATGGTGCCACCAGCTTCGCCGCGTATTACTACGACGAACATCATGCTTTCAGCCAAGAGCTTGACGCTACAGTATTGGGGCGTGAGCTAGCACAGGGTCACCGCGTCTGGCTAATCTGGGACCGTATCTACGCGCACCGTCCCCAGTTGCCACCGCAAGTAAAGGCAGAAGAACACCGCTTCGGGACGACAGAAGTGTTATTGGTAATACCATAAGGGTCTGGGAAGTAGAGCGAGCTGCAAACTCATTCAAGGTTCGATCCGCCTCATACCTGGAATCCTATCGAAATTGCGGTCGAAGCTTACTATTTCAGCACCTGCTAGTTGCTCTGTAAGCACTGCATGATAGGCATCGGCAGTACGACCTCGGCATCTAGTATTGCGTGACGTTTGACGCGCCCCGTCCGCTGCGGTACGATTTGGTGCAACGAGGTGGTGCCGCAACTGGTCGCTTCGATGAGGAGGCAGGCTTTTGATCCCCGAAACGATGCGCGCCGTCGTCAAAGCTGTCCCGAAGGCCGGTGCTGAACTGCAGTCAGTCCCGGTGCCTAGCATTGGACTGCGTGATGTGCTGGTCAAGGTCCGGGCGACCACCATTTGTGGTACCGATCTTCATATTTACCGTTGGGACAAGTGGGCACAAAGCCGCATCAATCCGCCGATGGTCTTCGGCCACGAGTTCTCCGGTGATGTCGTCGCCGTCGGCGCGGAAGTCACGACCGTCAAAGTGGGTGACTTCGTCTCGGGGGAAACGCATATTATCTGCGGCCATTGCTATCCGTGCCGCACCGGACAATTCCACATCTGCCGCAACGTTAAGATCATCGGTGTTGATCGGCCCGGCTGTTTTGCTGAATATGTTGCTTTGCCGGCTACGAACGCCTGGTGCAACGATCCGAAGATGGATCCGGCGATCGCTGCCGCACAAGAGCCGTTTGGCAACGCTGTTCATACTGCGCTCTCGACCGATCTTGCCACCAAAACGGTGTTGATCACGGGCTGTGGCCCGATTGGCCTGTTTGCAATTGGCATCGCGCAGGCTGCCGGTGCCCAGCGCATTTTTGCAACCGATATTAGCCAGCGTCGCCTCGATCTTGCCCGCCAGATGGGTGCCACCGATCCGCTCGACTCGAATGGTGATGTCGTCGCGGCGATCATGATGGCTACCGCCGGTGCCGGGGTCGATGTCCTGCTGGAAATGTCTGGTCATCCCGTTGCTATTGATCAAGGCTTCTCGGCTTTGCGGTATGGTGGCTATGCGGCGCTACTTGGCTTGCCGGGTCGTCCAATCAACAACTTTGACCT
>JBBRHB010000673.1:0-3146 GCA_038223355.1 Chloroflexales bacterium | reverse complement strand
CCTCAACTCGATTAATTTGCATGTTGCCCGTGACACCGCGTGGTATCGCACGGGGACCGGCCTGTTAGGCATGAATGGAGCACGTCATAAACAACAACGGCGCCTGCTCATGCCGGCCTTCCATCGCAAACAGGTTGAAGGGTACCACCAGACGATCGTCCGGATCACGCAAGGCTTCCTTGAGGGTTGGGACCAGGGGGGAGCGGCGGTCCAGCAGCGCGATATGCAAGTCGAAATGCGTCACCTGGCGCTGCTGATCGCCAGCCAGACACTGTTTGGGGTTGACGCCGCAGGGCATGCACCGTCGGTGGGCCATACCGTCGAGCGCTGGATCGCCGCGAATGCCTCACCCCTGGTCTTGCTGCTCCCCATTGATCTCCCGGGCTCAGCGCGGCGCCGGGTCTTACGCGTGTCGGAGGAGCTTGAGACACAAATCAACGCGATCATTGCGCAGAAGCGTGCCGCGCCATCGTCCGAGCATGACGTGCTGGACATGTTGCTGGCCGCCCGGGATGAAGAAGGGGATGCCCTGACGGACGACGAGTTGATCGGGCAGGCGACGGTGCTCTTCGTGGCTGGCCATGAAACCAGCGCCAATGCCTTAACGTGGACCTTGTTTTTGCTGGAACAACATCCCGAGGTGCTGGCGGATCTGCTCGATGAACTTGAGGGCGTGCTGCACGGTGATGCTCCTGCGCTGCACCACTTAACTGAACTGCCACTGCTGGACCAGGTGATCAAGGAAAGCATGCGTTTGCTGCCACCCGTGACACTGAGCCAGCGCATCTGTATGGAACCGGTCGCGGTCGGCCCCTATGAATTACCGGCACGTGCGGCAATTAATTGGAGTCCGTATATGACCCACCGTTTGCCGGAGATCTACCCGGAACCACAACGCTTTCGGCCCGCCCGGTGGGACACCCTGACGGTGTCACCATACGCCTACGTGCCGTTCGGGGCAGGACCACGGATGTGTATCGGGGCGGCGTTCGCGATGCAAGAGATCAAAATCATCCTGGCCATGATGCTCCAACGCTTTCGGCTGCAGGTGTTGCCGGGGACACGGGTTGACCGGAAGGTCAGGATTACGCTCCAGCCCAAGCACGGACTGCCGATGTCAGTGCAGCACCAGGACCGGCAGTTCAGGCGTACCCCCGTGCACGGGAATATTCATGAGATGGTTGACCTGAGCTAGCACCGCCTGTTCAACCGGGTAGCGCTATCCAGGCGATGGTAGGCACCCGGCGTAGGGTCAAGACTCACTGGCGATGCTGCTGGTCGGGCGGCTGCTTGACAGCGGAAGCCTGGCTCAACCACCCGGCACCGCCGTTATATGTACGCAAGGAGGTGGACGCGTGCCATCACCCGCCTTTGTCATCTTTGAAGTGAGCGTGTATCTTCTCGGTCTGCTCTGCCTGCGCCATGCCTGGCACCGTGGGCTTAGGTTCGTAAGCGAATTGTTGGCGGGTATGGCCTATGGCGTGGTGCTGGAGTACGCCACCATCCAGTCGTTCCATAGTTACACCTATGGTCACTTTCTCGTCATGGTCGGCGGTGCGGTGCCGCTCTGCATCGGTGTAAGTTGGGGCATCATTATTTATACGGCCATGGCAACGTCCGATCACCAGATAGGCTCCGGGCGTCTTCGCCCCTGGGCCGATGCGCTCCTGGCGCTGCTGATCGACCTGAGCATGGACGCGGTCGCGATCCGCCTCGGCTTCTGGACCTGGGGAACGCCGGGTCCCTGGTTTGGTGTGCCGCTCGGCAACTTCTTCGGCTGGTTCGTCGTGGTGGCTAGCTTTTCCATGCTGCTCCGGCTCAGTCGGCAGGTCATCCATCGGGGAAGCAGACGGTCGTGGATTGGAGTGCTCCTGCCGATCCTCGCCGTCCCTGTATCCGTGCTGATCCTGCTGGTCTGCCTGAACCTGTATGGCCGCATCCTTAGTCTCGGGATCTCCGCCTGGCTCGTGCTCGCGACGTTCCTTGTCGGCAGCGGCATTGCTACGCTCCGAGGCCTGTGGCGTAGTCACCCCAGCAGCGCGCTGGACGGCGTGATCCTCGCCGTCCCACTCTTCTTTCACGTGTTCTTTGTGACTGCATTGTTCTGGGCCGGTATCTATCGCCAGTTGCCCGTGCTTCTCAGTATCTCTACGACCCTGTTTGTCAGTGACCTTGCGATCCACCTTCGACCGATAGCCGGCCCTATGCGGCAACGGTATGTCCAAGATCGTGCAGAAAGCTAGGGGATGGGTTCCATGATGAGTGCAGCATCCGCTTAGCTACAGGTTCGCCACCGCCGACCCAAGTGTCTGGGTGAGGAGCGCAATGACTCGTGCGTCATTGCCGAGATAGACGACCAAGAGATTCTGGCTCCGGAAGAGGTGCAGTCCTCCTGCCCATGGACGGCTTAGGACTTGCGGCTGGTTCCCGTCTGGCGGTATCCCGCGGCCGACAACCTGAGAACTATCCTGGGCTGGCACGCGGATCGTCGCGCCATCGCTGCCGACCTCAATCATCTTCCTCGGATCGGTATATACTGCCAGTTCCGTTCCTTGTGGGATCCCGGTGCCATTGAGCAGGAGTTGCTCGCCACGGAGTGTGAGCGGAGCATACACGTTGCCGATGGTGGTGACCGTAATGTGCCGAGCGTGAAGGGCACCGACAAGCTCCTCCGGAGTCGTCAGCGAGCCCGACCCACAGGCAGTTAGTACCACCAGGAGAATAACGATGCTTATCCGCCAAATCTTCATAGCGACTCGATCTTGGTCGTCTCCTCGGATCACTGGAGCATTCCGCGTTACACATGTTTAGCATCAACTGTGCGGAGTGTACCTTAGAAGAGTACGTCAGTTTCTGTAGTTTTAGTAAGCAAACCTTAAAGAAGGTGCCAAAAGTCACTTCTCTCGCGTCGTGGGTATGACTTTTGATTGATAAAGAGTTCCTCTTTTGTGACTTTTGGATACAGCTGTCCTTGCTATACTTAACGAGTGAAGGAGTTTGAATGCGACGTTTTCATCGGCGAAATATCGTTGGAGCCATTGTTCTTAGCGCAATTCTTATAAGTGGGCTAAGCTGGGGTTGGTTTCGTTCACGGCCAACTCGTTCTCCGCAGGCCGCCGGGCAGATTATGCAGGGACTGAGTGATC
>JBBRHB010000672.1:0-3156 GCA_038223355.1 Chloroflexales bacterium | reverse complement strand
ACTGCTGCCTTGATCGAAGCCAGCAACCTCGGCGCGGAGTCCACGGCCCGCTTGACCAACGAGCTCAACAAGGTACCCTACCGGCCCTGTCTAACCATCACGCTGGGCTACCCGCGCCGGCCCCGCCCCCGCCCTTTTTATGCGCTAATCAACACCGACAAACAACATCCCGTTAGTTGGCTGGCCCTTGAGCACGTCAAGCAAGGCCGCAAGACTGCCGGGCAAGGCATCTACATTCTCCAGATGGCTCCCCAGTGGAGCCGTGACCACTGGGATGACCAGCCAGAAGCACTCGCAGCTGAAGTGGCCCAGCTCCTGACCGCCTTGCTTGATCAGCCTCTGCGCTCGCCGCTGTGGTCGAACCGACAGGGTTGGCGCTTTGCCCAACCTGATGGTCGCGCCGACCCGGCGCTTCTCAACGCCGTCCTGCCCGGCCTCTATTTTGCTGGCGATTTTACCGCTGGGCAAGGACGGGTCCATATGGCAATCGAGCAAGGCTGGTCCGCCGCCGCAGCGATTGCGCACCAACTCAAGCCCTAACGAGCGGCCCGCGCCTGGCGCATAATCTCCCGCAACTGCTCCAGATGCGAGTCAGCATGCAGCAAGCCGAAGATCAAACGCCCGACAGCGTTGATTGGTCCGGCTTGTGGAAAAGGTATATAGGTCAATTCCACGTTGGGCTCATCGGGCCAGGCATCGAGGAAGGCATTCTGCATACGGCGGCTTTCTTCGAGCCGCTGGCCCACCTGCGCAGCAGTATGCATCGTTTCCCAGGGCACCTCGGCCCGCGAACGGCCCTCGACAGCAATGCCACGGGCGAGCGTCGACGAAAGCGCGGCCGACTCCTCGGACGACGCCGTCGCATGAACGATCACATGACCAAGCGTCCAAGCCAGATCCACATCCTCTGCTTTCCCAAATGTATCTTTGGCCTGCGGGTCTACTGGCACGAGCACCACGTCCGCATCCGTACTATTAGCGGTGATCGAGCGCATTTCATCGATCATTTCATTCGTCAGCTTCCGCAGATCCTCCTTTTTGAGGTCACGGCCCATGTCGGCGACGGTTACATTACCACTTCGGAATGGTGCAAAATCAAGCATGACAACCCTTTCAGCAAACAGGGTCCTACGCAGCCCTGCTTAAGCAGTATACTCGCCTTCACCGATCGCTTCATCAGCTACATGTCACCAGTAAAGGAGACGCTGGCATGATGACGCGTGCTATAATCGGCGCCGTTGCTGGTCAAAGTTCATAACCCCGGCGCGCACAACCAAGAGAAACTATGCCCGTTCGTAAGCCAATTGCCCTGCTGTTTGCGCAACGCTCCGACCAAGGTCGCGTCCGGCGCAGCAACGACGATACCAGCGTCGCAGAAGAATTGTCTCTGCCAGATGGTCGCTGTGTTGTACTGGCGGCGATTGCCGACGGCATCGGTAGCTCACGCGCCGGTGCCGATGCCAGTCGCCTCGCCGTTAGCACGGCCCTTGACTGTTTACGCGCGGGTCTGCGCCAGCCACCACGCGACGAACGCCATTGGTCCGCACTCCTAACCGATGCACTTCAGCAAGCCAACACGGCGGTCCTTAACCATAGCCAGTTAGAGCCGCGCCTCAACGGCATGGGCACGACCCTCATGCTCACAGTTGTGCTCGGGCGGCGCGCTCGCATCGCCCACATCGGTGACTCGCGTGCCTACGTCGTCCGACCAGCCATTCGCCGGCCCCAAATCCTGCAACTGACCGCCGATCACACCATCGTCGCCGATCTCGTAGGTGATGGCGTCATTTCCTATGCCGAGGCCGGTGCTCATCCCCAACGGCATGAACTATCTCGCGCCGTCGGCGTAGATAGCGAGGTCCAGGCCGAAGTTACCGCGCGGACGCTGCGCGCCAATGAGCGCCTCCTGCTCTGCACAGATGGCCTCACGCTGCACCTTTCGGACACCGAACTTGCGCGAACCGTCGCCGACGCTCCCACCCCCCAAGCAGCCTGTACCCGGCTGATCGACCTTGCTAATGGCCGGGGTGGCCGTGACAACATTTCTGCCGTCGTCATTGCCGCCGCACCCAGCGCAACCCCCGAGCTTAGCTCAGCGTCATAAAGACAACGTATTTCGACGTTGCAACGTTATGCTATGATGGCGGCGTGAATGCGTTTGAGGTTTAGGAGGAATCGATGCAGATAGCCTGTCCAAATGGTCACCTCAATGACCCAAGTAACCGCTTCTGTGACCAGTGCGGAGCACCACTCGCTGCCCCTAGTGCCCCGGCCAGCACCTCACCAACGGTAGTCGCGGGCGGTGCACCCGTGCATGCCGCCAGTAGCGGTAGCATTTTATGTCCACAGTGCGGCCAGGAGAATTTGCCGGGAACGGCATTTTGCGAAAACTGCGGTGCCCAATTGCCGCCCCCTAGCCCCACCCCGACCCCTTCAAGCGACGCAGCCACATCAGGGCCGGCCTCTGCTGCGCTGGCAGGCGCCGCAACCGTGGTCTGTCCCAATTGCGGCTACCATAATACCGCCGATGACCGTTTCTGTGAGCAGTGTGGCGCGGCCTTGGACGGCGTAAAAGCAACCGGCCAAGCAGCTGCCGATCAGGCGCCAGCACCGAGTGCTCAGGCGGAGCCGGTCGCAGCTATGCATACTGTACCGCCTCCGGCGCACGAGCCATCTGCCCCGCCACCGGCCGCACCAACCAGTGCATCGCTGGCCGCTGAGGCGTCCGCGACCCCTCCGTCTCAATCCGTACCTGCATCCACACCGGAGGCGGGAACGTTACAGGGCGACGCGACGGGTTCAGTGGCCGATGGCCATGGCATCCCAGAGCAAGCATTACTGCCCGCTTCGCCCCAAACGTCGCCCGAACCGGCTCCTTCCCATCAGCAAGAAGCCAGCCCGGTGCAACAGCAGTCGCCCACAACACAAACCTGTCCTAACTGTGGTGCGACCCTGCCGGACAATGCCAAATTCTGCCTGGAGTGCGGTACCAAAATTGAACAAAAGCCAGCCATGGTCCGCCCGACCCACTGTGTTAGCTGCGGTGCGGAGCTGCCCCCGAACGCCAAGTTTTGCTTGGAGTGTGGTACTAAGGTCGAGTTAGTGCTCGCCTCGACGGCGAGCATGGCGGCAGCCATTGGCCAGCCGGCCCAGCCC
>JBBRHB010000671.1:0-3177 GCA_038223355.1 Chloroflexales bacterium | reverse complement strand
GTTCATTATCTATGGAGCCCTCGCCGAACGCGGCCTCGCGGCGTCACGGATGGGCGACTATGAGCGGGCCGAAGCCGATCTTGCCGAGGCATTGGGCGGCCGGCGCATGATCAGGAACAAAGTCGGCATCGTTACAGTGCTTTCTGGCTTGGGCGAAGTGGCCACACGTCAAGGCCACTATGATCGGGCCACAGCACTGCTTGAAGAGTGCTTGGTGCTGGCGCGGGAGCGTGGTATGAAATGGCCGATCGCCTCCATGCTTGGCACGCTGGCATGGGTGGCGCTCGGCCAGCACGATAACCGTCGTGCGCGCGACCTGCTCACCGAAAGTATGGCGCTGAGAAAAACATTTGGGGACAAGGGTGGCCTCGCCTGGTGCCTTGAGAAACTGGCGGAAATTGCCCTGTCCGAGGGCCGCCCGGCCCGCGCAGTGTGCATCCTTGGGGCAGCCCAGGCCCTACGCGAGAGCGTGGGTTCGGTTATTGACCTGGCGGACCGGCCCCACTTTGATAGCCATGTACAGGCGCTACGGGCTCAGCTTGGCGACACGATGTTTGGGGAAACATGGCAGCGCGGGCGTGTGATGCCGTTCGAGGCAGCCTGGAGCTATGCCCTGAATGAGCCCATAGACAGCACCTAGCGCATGCGCCGCCGATTCAAGAACCAGCCGACGGCGGTCAAGATCCAGAATGTAATGTGCGCAGTCGCAAATAACGAAAAATCATATTCATACACGCTCCACTTGCACAGGTTGTGCCAAGGCAGCGATCCGAACGTCTGGAGGAAGCGTAGTATTCTGCGAGATGAGCAGGAGATAAGACGACGAACAGCAACAATGTACTGATAGCCGAGCGTGTGCCTGCGGGCGATGCAAGTGCGCATCGCGGCACAACGATGCAACAATCACGGCGGTGGCTGCCAAAGCGGGTAATCTTTACACCGCAGGCCTTGCTCGAATCATGGGGTCAACAGATCTATACGCGAGTTGCAGCATTAGGCTTGCCCATCGAAGAGCTCGCCTCTAACCGTGTGACCGGTGTCCGTGGTCGCAATGAACGTGAGACCTACGCGTTGGCTAAGCGTACGCTGGCTGTCGTCTGCGCGCCGCCGAGTGCCTTTAAGCTGCGCCCGATCCCACCCTCGGCCGACTGGCAGTTCCATCTGGCCGAAGGCTGCCCGGCCCACTGTCAATATTGCTACTTAGCAGGGAGTTTGTCCGGCCCGCCGGTGGTGCGGGTCTTTGCTAATCTGCCGGCGATCCTGCAGAACCTCGCCCAGTATGAGCAACCGGCCAAATTGACCACCTTCGAGGCGAGCTGCTATACCGACCCCCTCGCCCTTGAGCATCTCACCGGCAGCCTGTCTGAATGCATCCGCTATTTCGGGACCCGCACACAAGGTGCGCTACGTTGGGTCAGTAAGTTCGACGCCATTGACCCACTTTTGGATCTCCCACATCACGGCCAGACGCGTTGTCGCGCCAGTATTAATATCGCGCCAGTATCATCCCATCTAGAAAGCGGAACTGCACCCGTAGCAGCACGCTTGCAGGCCCTCCGGCGTCTTGCAATGCCCCGTTCGAGTGGCGGCGGAGGGTATCCTATTGGCTTGGTGATCGCGCCAATCATGCCCGTTGAGCATTGGGAAGCGCACTATACCCAGTTGTTGGATCAGGCGGCCGAGGCGCTCGATTTCCCCTGCGATCTGACCTTTGAGTTGATTACGCATCGCTTCACACCCGGCTCCAAAGCGGTCTTGCTCGGCTGGTATCCCAATACCAGCCTGGAGATGAACGAGACTGACCGCGTGATCAAGTCCAACAAGTTTGGTGGAACCAAATACGTCTATGATCGGGTAACCATGAAAGCCTTGCGCAGCTTCTTCGAGCGCGAGATTACGAGCCGCTTCCCGCATGCCTCGCTCCTGTACTGGACATGAGGAGATATGACCGTCATCCTAGAATGTGATCCAGCATTGCGGCCTAGAAGGTGGCTCCGAGCAGCCTGTCAGCAGTCGAACACCGACCAGCAGATGTCGTTCCGCAACCGCTGATCATCAATGACCAGTTCACGAATTGCATCTGGGAGCTGTTCACGCTGCCACCGGCACTCGCGCCGGCCGGCGCTTTCGCCCTGGCCTTCAGAGGCAGCCGCGCGGGCCGCTTTGATAGCGTAAGCAGCAGCACCGAGGTCGTGTGCGGCCACATGCCCGACTGCAGCCGCCTGACCGGCAGCGTACGCAGCATGGCGCGCGGCACCATGAAGATCCCTAGCCGCCGCATTGGCGTAGCCGGCGGCTGTGCGCGCCTGCCACCAGGTGATCTCGCCGCGCACCCATTGCCGGGTCAGCGCGATGGCCTGAAGCGGACTCGCATCTGACGGCTGAACCGCTTCATAGAGGTGCAGAACATGCTCTGCGCACGTCGCGGCCCACAAAGCGAGTAGCTGGTGATCTGAATCCGTGAGCGTCCCGCCGCGCCGAATGGTGACGAAGCGCGGGTCGCGGTCTTTCGGGAGGATCATGGCTGCACCTGTCCTTTCTTGCATCTGCCTAACGTTTGCGTGCAGCTCGCGCGAATTCATTGGCCGGAAGGCGGTTGCCACAATTCGACCTTGTTTCCCTCGGGATCGATGACCCAGGCGAACGTTCCATACTCAGATTCGTCGATCCTGTCGAGGACTTCGCATCCCTCTTCCTTGAGAACGTTGACAATACCGTGAAGGTCCTCGACACGGTAGTTGATCATAAAGGATGCCTTGCTTGGAGCGAAGTGGTCGCCTTCCGTAGGACCGATCGACCAGATCGTGGTCCCAGCGGTGGGTTTGCCCTCCGCATCGCTCCAGGTGAAGGCTGCGCCTCCCCAGTCCTGAACGTCGATGCCGAGGTGACGCTTGTACCAGGCCTGCAAGGCAGGCGCGTCTTTCGCTTTGAAGAAGATGCCGCCGATGCCAGTAACTCGCGTCATTTCGACCTCCAAGGACTAACATATCATTGGGCGAATCGGGTTCGTCCATCCCGCCCCAGTGAATCATACCTCCAATCAGATTCGCCCATCCGTCCGACTGGTAGGTGTCAAGGCTTTGTCTGCGATAATAGAACAGTCTCTACCTCACTGATGGGAATGTACCAATGGCGCTGTCCAGGCCGATATGCCTGTACCTTAAAGCCGTGCGCTAT
>JBBRHB010000670.1:0-3204 GCA_038223355.1 Chloroflexales bacterium | reverse complement strand
CGGCATGGTCCCACTGTTTAATATCCAGTTGGGCGAAGTCATCTTTGGTGGCGTCGGCTCTGGCCTCTACGGCATGCTCGTCTTTGCGATTATCGCTGTCTTTATCGCTGGCCTGATGGTCGGGCGCACGCCCGAATATCTCGGCAAAAAGATCGAGTCCTTTGAGATGAAGATGGCGACCCTAGCCATTCTGGTCCCGGCGCTCGTTATCTTAAGCCTGACTGCCATCGCCAGCGTGACCACGGTAGGGACAGCGGGAATTACTAATCCGGGGCCACATGGCTTAAGTCAAATCTTGTATGCCTATAGTTCTGGTGTCGGTAACAACGGTTCGGCCTTTGCTGGCCTAGGCGCGAATACCGACTACTACAATGGCACGATCGGCGTGGCGATGTTCTTGGGCCGCTTTTTCATCCTGCTTCCGGTGCTCGCGATCGCCGGCTCGCTCGCACGTAAAAAGTTGGTCCCGGCTTCGGCAGGTACATTCCCGACGCATGGCCCCTTGTTTGTTGGCCTGCTCGCCGGCGTCGTCCTGATCATTGGTGGTCTCACCTTTTTCCCGTCACTTGCGCTGGGTCCGATTGTCGAGCATCTGCTCATGAGCAGCGGCAAGCTCTTTTAGGAACTAAAAGGAACAACATCGTGGCAACTAATGAACGTGCATCGCGACGAGCATTGTTCGATCCGAAGATCATGCGGCGGGCGATTGTCGACGCGCTAGTGAAGCTGAGTCCAACGACGCTCTGGCACAACCCGGTCATGTTCGTGGTCGAGGTCGTCAGTGTAATCGTGACCGTCTTATGGGCCCGCGACTTGATCGCCGGCACCGAAGCACCGGGCTTTTCGGGTGCCATCGCAGCGTGGCTCTGGTTCACCGTCTTATTCGCCAACTTCGCCGAGGCGATGGCGGAAGGCCGCGGCAAGGCCCAGGCTGACACGCTGCGCCGGACTAAGACCGATACCCCGGCCAAGCGCCTGCGCGGCTACTCCCCTAATAATGGGCAGAGTGCACAGATCGAAGAAGTCCCGGCTGCTGGCTTGCGCTCTGGAGATTACGTAGTTTGCACGCCCAACGACATTATTCCCGGCGACGGAGATATCGTTGAAGGCGTGGCCTCGGTCGATGAGTCCGCCATCACCGGCGAGTCAGCTCCTGTCATCCGTGAGTCGGGTGGTGACCGCTCGGCGGTAACGGGCGGCACCAAGGTCCTGTCCGACCGCATCGTGATTCGCATTACCTCTAATCCTGGCGAAACATTTTTAGACCGCATGATCGCGTTAGTCGAAGGTGCGGAGCGGCAAAAGACGCCGAACGAGATCGCGCTGAACATCTTGTTGGCGGGCCTGACGATTATCTTCCTGATCGCGGTCGCCACAATGCTGCCGTTTTCGATCTATAGCGTCAAAGCCGCCGGCGCGGGCTCAGTTGTCTCGCCCACAGTGTTGATCGCTCTGTTAGTCTGCTTAATCCCGACGACGATCGGTGGCTTGCTCTCGGCGATTGGTATCGCTGGCATGGACCGCTTGATCCAATACAATGTCCTCGCGATGTCGGGGCGCGCCGTCGAGGCTGCGGGCGACGTCGATACGCTCCTGCTAGACAAAACGGGCACAATTACGCTCGGCAATCGCCAGGCCGCCGAGTTTATTCCCCTGGCCGGGATTGATGAATTCGACCTTGCGGATGCCGCCCAATTATCATCGTTGGCAGACGAAACGCCCGAGGGCCGCTCGATAGTCGTACTCGCCAAGGAAAAATACGGCATTCGTGGGCGCGAGATGCAGGAACTCGGGGCTGAATTTGTGCCATTCACGGCGCAAACGCGGATGAGTGGCGTCAACGTCAATGGCACACAAATCCGTAAGGGTGCTGCCGAATCGGTCGCCACCTATGTGCGTGAACAAGGTGGTGCCGCGCCCGCGGCGCTGAACGATATTGTCGAGCGCATTGCACGCGCCGGTGGGACTCCATTGGTTGTTGCTCGTAATCACGAACCTTTGGGTGTGATCTATTTGAAGGACATCGTCAAGGGCGGTATGCGTGAGCGTTTCGACCAACTGCGTGCCATCGGTATCCGCACCGTCATGATTACGGGTGATAATCCGCTCACCGCCGCCGCTATCGCCAAGGAAGCCGGCGTGGACGATTTCTTAGCTCAGGCAACGCCTGAAGCTAAAATGAGCTTGATTAAAGAAGAGCAGGCCAAGGGCAAGCTCGTTGCGATGACCGGTGACGGTACGAACGATGCTCCTGCCTTGGCACAGGCGGACGTCGGCGTTGCCATGAACACCGGCACGATGGCGGCCAAGGAAGCTGGCAATATGGTCGATCTCGACTCGAACCCGACCAAGCTGATCGAGATCGTCGAGATTGGCAAGCAGTTGTTGATAACACGGGGTGCGCTCACAACCTTCTCCATCGCGAACGACGTCGCCAAGTATTTCGCGATTATTCCGGCCGCGTTCGCCGCGACCTATCCAGTACTGAACGCGCTCAATGTCATGCGTCTACACTCGCCACAGTCCGCGATTCTTTCGGCGGTGATCTTCAATGCCTTGATCATTATTGCACTGATCCCCCTCGCACTACGCGGCATCAAGTACCGCGCCATTGGCGCTGCCGCCTTGTTGCGTCGCAACTTGTTCATTTACGGCTTAGGCGGCGTGGTTGCGCCGTTCGTTGGCATTAAACTTATTGACCTCCTTTTGACGGTATTGGGCCTAGCGTAAGCATACATACGTGCTACGCTGCCAGCAACCTGGCAACGTAGCATGAGGAATAAGGTAATGGCTGTATACGAAAACAAGGAAGCTGCGCCGCGCTCGACCTTTGGGCGACAACTGCTTACCGCAGTGCTCGCGACAATCGTGCTGACTGTCTTGACGGGCGTGCTCTATCCACTGCTGATCACCGGCGTCGCGCAGGTGTTATTCCCCGGTCGCGCCAACGGCTCGCTGATCGTGCGAGATGGCAAAGTCATCGGTTCAGAGCTTGTGGGGCAGAACTTTAGCGTCGATCAATTCCTGCTCAAGAACACCGTGCCGCCGACACAAACACAGGCGCTTCAGCAGTATCCCTACTTTTTCAGCCGTCCATCGGCGGCAGGGGCTGGCTATGATGGCACCTCTTCGGGTGCCTCCAATCTTGGCCCGACAAATCAGACCTTGATCGACCTGGTCACGGGGCGGATTGCTGCCATCAAG
>JBBRHB010000669.1:0-3213 GCA_038223355.1 Chloroflexales bacterium | reverse complement strand
TAATGATAGCATCTGGCGGCCGAGGCCTAGTTAAGAGGTCCAACGCCGCGATCTCTCCCATTTCACGTCGGGGCTCGACATACTTGATGTATGATGGGTTGGGCAAACGGCCATGCTCACGTAAGGCATCCTCATAGCCATTCTGTCGCTCGAGACCCGTCGTACTCGCCATACCAAAAATGGCAGCAATACGTTGGTATCCCTGCGTAATCAAATGTGAGGTAAGGGCATAGGCTCCCCCAGCATTGTCCAGCAGCACAGCGTCGATGTCGCTCTTCTTAAGCGATCGGTCGATGAGCACGGTCGGCACGACGGGGCGCACAGCAGAGAACTGTGCCAGCAAATGTTCCGTCGGTGATACAATCATCCCTGCGACATTTTCGTCCTGCATCACTTGAAGGTAGAGGGCTTCGCGCTCATGATTCTCATCAGTATTGCAGAGCAGCACACTAAAGCCATGCTCATAGGCCGCGTCTTCGGCGGCCCGACTGATTGCGGAAAAGAACGGGTTGCGAATATCGGAAACAAGGAGCCCGATGGTACTCGATTGCTGCGACCGTAGTTTGCGTGCCACGAGATTGGGCCGGTATTCTAACGAACCGACCGTAGCTAAGACGCGCGCACGGACTTCAGCCCGGATATGTGGCTTGTTCGCCAGCACGCGTGACACGGTCGCCGTCGATACGCCTGCAGCCTCGGCCACGTCCTTAATACTCACCATGCCTCGTCTCCAGGGGATTGGACCAGAAAAATGTAAACGATTACACGTATTGTAGCAGATTATAGGATCGGTGCGCGAGTTACGAGAGCTGTTTTTGCAGAACATCACACAGTTTTATGGTTGAGTATTGACATACGTTTTGTAATCGATTACAATAGTATATTGTAGTACAAATCACGCGATTGCGCACGTAGTCAATTACAGTCTCGCTCCGTGCGAAGTAGCAGAGGAGGAACGCTAGACGCAAGGCCACCTGTCCGCTTGTTCCGTTTGTCACCGTTCAATGGAGAATTACCATGGTCAAATCCACAATGGTGTTGAAAACCATCTTGCTCGTCAGTGCTGTTACGCTTGCCGCCTGTGGCAGCACTCCAACCAATTCATCGTCTGCCACCTCATCGACCGCCGCCAGTAGCGCTGCATCGGCCGCCTCCAATGCAACCACCTCCGCTGCCGCACAGGGCGGGCAGATCACCGTTGGATTGATCACCAAGACTGAAACAAATCCTTTCTTTGTTAAGATGAAGGAAGGCGCGCAGGCTAAGGCAACCGAGCTGGGCGTGAAGCTGTTGACCGGTGCCGGTGCCAGTGATGGCGACAACGAGGGCCAGGTAACGGCGCTCGAAAACATGGTCAACGCCGGGGCCAAGGGCATTCTCATCACCCCAAGTGACACCAAGGCGATCGTGCCGAGCATCAAGAAAGCGCGAGATAAGGGCGTGCTCGTGATCGCGCTGGACACCCCGACCGATCCCCAGGACGCGGTCGATGCGCTGTTCGCGACCAACAACTTCAATGCCGGCCTGCTCATCGGACAGTGGGCCAAGGGAGCGATGGGCGGCAAGAAACCAGTCATCGCCACGCTCGATCTGGCCCCCGGCATCACCGTCGGCGCGCAACGCCACAACGGTTTCCTCCAGGGCTACGGACTGGCTAAGGCCGAGCCAACCTCGTCCGCCCTCGTTACCTCCGCAGAAGTGGTTTGCACCCAGGACACCCATGGCGACCAGACCGAAGGCCAGACCGCCATGGAGAACTGCTTGAGCAAAAACCCAGATATCAACCTGGTCTACACTATCAACGAACCGGCTGCCTTCGGCGCTTTCCAGGCGATCAAGTCTGCTGGTAAAGATAAAGCCATCACCATCGTGTCTGTCGACGGCGGCTGCCGCGGCGTGCAAGGTGTTGTAGATGGCCAAATCGCGGCTACATCACAGCAGTACCCACTGAAGATGGCCTCGTTGGGCGTGGAGGCAGTGGTCAATTTTGCCAAGTCTGGCAAGAAGGCGTCGGGCTATACCGACACCGGTGTCACCCTCATTACCGACAAGCCGCAGGCCGGCGTGGACAGCAAGGACAGCAAGTTTGGCGTGGCGAATTGCTGGGGCACGAAATAGCGTAGGCTAAATGAGCGGCAGTAGGGACGAACCTACTGCCCTCTTCCATCGAAGAGGATACCTATGAGCGCAGTCGTTAGTAAAGTCACCAAGCGTCGTTCGGTCTTATTAGATTTGTTCAAGGGATCGCCGATCATGGGCCCCTTTGCGGCGCTCGTGCTGGCAAGTATTTTCTTTGCTACGCAAAGCAATAAGTTCCTAAGCGGCGCTAATTTCTCCTTGATCATCCAACAAGTGATGGTGGTTGGCACGCTGGCCATTGGCCAAACGCTGGTGATCTTGACCGGCGGAATCGATCTATCGAACGGCATGATCCTGGCGCTGTCATCGGTGCTCATGACCGGTCTGGCCGTGACCTCAGGGATGAATCCGATTCTGGCGATCTTGGTGGGCCTGCTGGCGTGCGTGATCTTAGGCCTGGTCAATGGCTCGCTGGTCACCGCCATCGGTTTGCCGCCCTTTATCGTGACCCTGGGTACCTACAATATTGCCTATGCACTGGTTCGCATTTACACCACGGCGACCATTACTGGGCTGCCCCCGGTACTATTGTTCTTGGGCAATACCTTCAATATCGGTGGCACCGAGTTTACCTACGGCTCGGTGTTGATGGTCATCCTCTACGCGATTACTTGGTACGTCTTGCGCTCAACACCGGCAGGCCGCGACGTTTATGCTGTCGGTGATAACCCGGAGGCCGCCCGCCTGGCCGGAATCGACACCAAGCGCGTACTGACTGCGGTCTACATCGTGGCTGCTATTACCTATGGTATTGCGGGGCTGCTGTCGGTGTCCCGTACCGGAGTGGGTGATCCGCAGGCCGGCCAAACCGGAAACCTTGATAGCATCACAGCCGTCGTGCTCGGCGGCACCAGCCTGCTGGGCGGTCGCGGCCAGATTATGGGAACACTGATCGGCGCGCTGATCGTAGGTGTGTTCCGTAACGGCCTGCAACTGATGGGGGTCGGATCGATCTACCAGGTGCTCATCACGGGCATTCTCGTCATTGTCGCCGTGTCTATCGACTACCTTACCCACCGGGGCAGGTAGACTCACATGAGGTTGCTATGAGTCCATCCCCCGGTAAGGTTCTGC
>JBBRHB010000668.1:0-3217 GCA_038223355.1 Chloroflexales bacterium | reverse complement strand
TGTTCAAGCACCGGGGTCCACGCACCCGCTTCCTTAGCAATGTCGTCATAACGCCGCAGCCGCACCGCGTCCTGCGCGTACGGTAGTGCTTCAAAGGCTTGTACCTCAGCCTCACTAAATGGATCTCCCTGCAGTTCAAGGCTTAAGCGCGAGGCCGCAGACAGAGCGGCAAGGTACTTAGCATCGATACCACAGAGATAGCGTTTGGCCGCTACATGTAAGCGCGTTGGCTCGGTAACCGCCGGCAGAAAGTACGGCTCGAGAAATTGCCGCTGGTGAGGAGGAATCAGAGTTCTAAACTTGGAATTCATTCCCAGCCTTCAACCGTCGCCATGGGCGGAGCAATCCGCACACCCGGACGTGCCATCCAACTACCTGGAGCAATCCCGGACAAGCTAGCCTGTGCTAATGCCAGCATCAACTCTGCAGCTGGTGGAGCAGTCTCTCGCGGGGCCACGGGCAATGATCGTTGCTCCAATCTCGCGGCACGCAGTAGACTTTCCAGAGCTGCACCTGTTCGTGGCCAGGCCGCCAGGCTAGCCCGTTCCATAATCGTGGCGTTGTACTCGCCATGCCCGCGAATCGGATCAAAGAGCACGATCGGCAGACGCGCCTCCATCGCCTCCAAGCACGTCATGCCGCCGGCATTTTGCAAAATACAGTTCGCCGCTGCCATCAGCGGCCGCATCTGCTCGGTCCAGCCCAAGATCTGCACATTCGCCTCAGCAGCAAAACAGTCGACAAGCTGGTCTCGGAGTGGCTGGTTATGGCCGGTAACGACGATCGTATAAGCGCCCGACTTAGCCACATGCCTAGTCATCCCTTCGATATCGCCTGCTCCCCACGCCCCACCTACGATCAGCGCGATAAACGGCTCATATGGCAAGCCAAGTAGCTGCCGAGCCTCGGCCTGGGTTATGGCACTTCGATAAGCGGGCGCGACCGGCAAACGTGCCACGATCACTCGACCGCCAGCGCGCTCGGCAAGTTGGGCCGAAAGGCGGCTGGCTACAAGATGCAGATCAATGGGCGGCGCAACCCACAGTGGATGTACGCCATAATCGGGAATAAGTGCTACCACGGGCATGGTCAGCTTTCCTCGCCCGCGCAAGTAGCCAAGCGCACAGGTGACTAGGGGATAGGTCGAGACGACGAGCTCCGGCTGTAGCCGCCGCACCACGCGTAGCAGGCGATAGCTATAGCACAAGCCGATCAAGGCCCGGACCGTCGCCGCCAGCGCCGGCTTCGAGGTCAACCAAAAAATCATTGCCGCTGACTGTGAACGATGCTTGAGCTGCTTAGCATAGATCGTACGCACCAGCCAATCGAGTACTGGACTGAGATCGTGCATACCATCGCGGCTGATGACCTGATGACCGGCCTGCTCGACGTCGAGTTGCAACGCCCGCCCCGCCGCCACATGGCCACCCCCAACGGCAGCGCTCAGAATTAACACACGATAGCTACCTTCCGACGGCTGCTTAAAGGCGGGTCCCGGGTCCCGCTGCTGCCTGCGCACCATAAGGACAATGTACAAGGGCACTACCGACACCAGCAGGCCTACTGCCAGCACTACAGACAAAGTCATTGTGAAGACTCCGGTATCAGCGTCGCCAGTGTTGCGATTAATATATCCACCTGATCTAATGCGTCCAGCGATACAGCATGGACATCGGCGTCGAGTGCGATCAGCGGCGCAAGCTTACCGCGAATTGTAGACCATGCCGCAAGCCACTGCCGAATATCCCGCGCAGCGTTAGGTTGCGCCTCATATTCCATTCTCCGCCTCATTTCTGCATGTGGGCGCTCACGGGAAGTAGCGCCCGCGCCCGCTGATGATCTATGTCACTGACTGGCGACTCAGCTTGGAGCACACTGTGCTCGAAGAGTTGTCTGCCGGTGCCATCATAGAAGCTGCTATGCAGCGTCCGGCCTGCGATTTCGAACCAAGCGAAGCCCAATGTATCGGCTGTCTGAAAAAAGGTAGGATTACGCTGTGGCTCGATCAATGGCCCCGTGCGCCCTGCAGCCCCACAAATAATTAACTGCGTTTTGCCGTGTCTCGGCTTAGGTGTCAGCCACATCAGATTATGATCATGACCGGCAAGATAGAGGTCGGCTTTGCCGAGCACGCTATGCTCCAAGAAGTGCCGAACGCCTTGCCCTTCGCCGGGAATGTCGTCATAGCTGCCGGCATCCCCATGAAAGCCATTAGAGCTATAAGGATGGTGTCCTACGACGATTTTCCATGCGGCGGTGCTTGTAATGAGTGCCTGCTCAAGCCATAGGCGCTGTGCGGTGTTGTAGAGCGCAGGCCAGTGCGGGTCAGCGCCCATCAGCGGATTGGTGTCGAGTGCGAAAAACTGGACCGGGCCATAGCGGAAGGTGTAGTAGCGGGCCGGCATCTGCCATTTGTCGCTCGTCCGGTCTTTCCGGTAGTGATAGGCGACTTGGTAGTTTCCATTGCGGTTCTGCCGTCCATCGCCCTCCAGCAAGTCACTGCTATTATCATGATTGCCCAACACAAAATAGAAGGGCAACTGCAGTTCATGATAGGGTTGCTCAAATTTGCTCTCAAACTGAGTATCATAGGCACTGCGGACGCCAAATTCGTAGATATTGTCGCCCAGCCCCAGGACGAAATCACATCCGAGTTTCCGAATCACAGCGGTCGCAGCCTTCGCCACCTGATATTGCTCTGGAGTACCGGTGCCGCTGTCGCCCATCACCAAAAAGCGCACGGGGTTACGATCATATTCTCGTATGATCCCCAGCGAACGCGTAGATCTATCCATGCATACAGTATCCCAACCGCTCGTGAAATCGCTGTAATCTCGAGGTTAAGTCGGGGTTAACTGCAACTGGCGAAGCGTGACCCGCTCACTTCGCTTCCGAAGCTTCTGCACAGGCCTGCACGAGATCGTGTTCGACACGCCGGCGGGCGAAGGTATCGTTCACAAACCACCGCACGGTGCGCTGAATACAGTGCGAAGTCTCGATCTGTATCTGCCAGCAGTAGCCGATCGTCACCCGTGGCCCGGCCAGTGGACGGAGCACCGCATGGCCGTTGAAGGCGTCGCAGACCCATGTGCCATCGGGTGAAAGCGTCCAATGCAGAGCTTGCGCCTCGTTCATAATGGGCAATTAGTGGTGAGCATACAGTTCTGCACCTGCTGGAAGCTGGAGTAACGCTTCCTTAAGATGACCGCGCGTTGTA
>JBBRHB010000667.1:0-3229 GCA_038223355.1 Chloroflexales bacterium | reverse complement strand
ATGCTCAGCTGTATGAACAGGCACGTGAAGATGCTGAAATCAAGGCGGCACTGCTGCAAGAGCTAAATCATCGAGTACGTAATAATCTGGCGGCCATCAGTGGCTTTCTGGAGATGGAGCTTGTACGTGCCGAGCCGGGCTCGGCCCAAGACGTCTTGCAACGGGCTACCTCCCGCGTCCGCTCGATGGGCATTGTCCATGATGTCCTGACCTCCCACGAAAACCAGCTCGCGCCCTTCCATGAAGTTGCAGAACGGCTAGCACGCACGATTCAACCTTTCTATGATCCCCATCAGCAAGCTGTCGTCAGCGTCACTGGCGATCCACTGCTCTTGCCGACTGAGCAAGTATCGCCCATGGTTATGGTTCTGAACGAGTTACTCACCAACAGCTTCCGCCATGCTTTTCCTGCCGATCGCAGCGGCGAGGTGCTCATCACACTCGAAGATAAGCCCCGCTCATATCAAATGATCGTCGCCGACAATGGCATCGGGCTCCGCTCCGATTTCGAAGCGGCCGGGCGTTCCAGTGGCCAGCAAGTAGTACAACGCCTCATCGGCTCCTACCTCAAAGGCACCTGCCGCTGGGAAACCGATAATGGCACGAAGGTCACTGTTGAGTTCCCACGTTCACGGAAATAAAACGCGCTGCGCGGTTTGCGGCTGAGTAGCCTATCTCCTATAATGCTGCTGTGGGTAGCATCCTGATTCGCTACGCTGAGCGCCATGTGGCGTTCTTGATCATAAGGAGCACATGAAGCAAACGCGTCGCATTCAGGGCATAGCGCCTGAGGGCGTTTCCCTACTGGCGGCAGGCACCGCTGCTACCGCGCTGACTGCCCTCTTTTCACGTCGGGCCGCCTTGCTACCGTTAGCACTTACCATCGGAACTGCTGCCTTTCTCCGCGATCCGCAACGACCGCTCCCGACCGATGATACCCGGCTATGGTCAGCCGCTGACGGCACGGTTATGCGCGTCGACGCAATCAATGAACAACGCTTTATTGGTGGCCCTGCCCTCCGAATTGTTACCTTCCTCTCGCTGTTCGACGTCCATATCAATCGTGCTCCCACTGGCGGGACGGTACGCTATGTCGAGCATCTAACCGGCGAGTTCCGTGCAGCATGGGACGCCCAAGCCGATACAGTCAACGAGCGTAACTACGTTGGTCTTGAGACATCCCATGGTCCTTTGCTCTTGGTGCAGATCGCCGGCCTCGTGGCGCGCCGCATCGTTTTTACCCCGCAGCAAGGCCACGAACTCGTGACCGGTGAACGCATCGGTCTGATCAAATTTGGATCACGTACCGATGTCATTGTCCCACGTGACAGCGCTGAAGCCCTGGTCGTACCCGGGATGCAGGTCAAGGCCGGTCTAACCCCTATTGGAGCCTGGCGGTGAAGAGCCGGCGTCCCTGGCTCCCCCGACGAGTCTGGTTTCCGAATCTGCTGACGACGGCTAATCTCTTTTGTGGCTTTTTAGCGATCATTTTCATTATTCGCGGCCTAGAGCCTAGTGACAGTGGTCGCGGCTGGTATACCTGGGCTGCCTTCACGATTTGCCTGTCCGCTTTGTTCGATGCACTGGATGGACGCGCAGCGCGAGCACTACATGTTGCGTCACCCTTTGGCAAAGAACTAGATTCGCTTGCTGATGTGGTCTCATTCGGTGTGGCCCCTGCCGTTCTCATATACGAGCACATTTTCCGTGACCATCAACTCCCCATTCTATCAATTCTGATGGTGGCACTGTTCGTCTGCTGCGGAGCCGCGCGCCTGGCCCGTTATAATATTGCCGGGGCCAGTGGCCGCTTTTTCACCGGGATGCCGATTCCGGCCGCCGGTCTCACGATTACCGGATTAGCGATCTTTCCCGCCGATTTGCCCGTCGAGCTCCTGGCAGCTGTGGTACTCATTAGTGCCGGCTTAATGATCAGTACCTTGCGCTACCCGAACCCCGAACAGCTCTTATTCGACGCGCCCTTACCGATACGTATCATGTTCATTGGCCTGTTCGTCATCGCCGTGATCAACCCCGCTGGTTGGTTCTGGCTCCTGCCAATCGCATACATTATTTATGGCCTGTTGCTGAGCCTGCTCCAAGTTATTCGTACCCGGCAATTTTAAAGGCACATCCCCGTGAACTACTCAAATGGCGTTCCCAAAGTAACTTCCGGCACGGTATAATGCCGCCAATGGCGCTGTGCCTGGTTGCCCGGCATCTTCATAAGGACCACTGGTATGCAGTTCTTCGCGCGAATAGAACAGCTGAGCGAGCAAAAACGTTCGCTGCTGTGTGTTGGCCTCGACCCGGATCCTCGTAAGCTTCCCGCCTGGACCAGTGACGACCCCGACCCTGTGTTCGCCTTCAACCGCCACATTATCGACCTCACGTGTGACCTTGTGATCGCCTACAAACCCAATGCTGCCTTCTACGAGGCCTTAGGACCCCACGGCTGGCAAACCCTCGCCGAAACCATCAAATACGCCCATCAGTGCGGTGTACCCGTCATTCTGGACGCCAAGCGTGGCGATATTGGCTCATCAGCAACCGCGTATGCTACAGCGGCCTTCCAGCAACTAGGGGCTGATGCCATCACGGTCAGCCCATATATGGGCTGGGACTCGGTTGAACCGTTTGTGCGCTATGCTGAACGTGGGGTCTTTGTGCTGGCCCTCACCTCCAATCCGGGAGCCCAAGATTTTCAATGTGCCGACTCACATGGCCATCCTTTGTATCAACGAGTCGCCGAACAGTGTACCGGCTGGAATGAGCGTGGCAACGTTGGGTTGGTCGTCGGTGCCACCTATGCCGACGAGATATGTTGCGTCCGCTCCATCACCGCCGACCAATGGTTGTTGCTCCCCGGGATCGGGGCGCAGGGTGGTGACCTGCATCTATCGCTCCACAATGGCCTACGTAGAGATGGCAGTGGCGTTCTCGTCAACGTAGGACGCGCGATACTCTATGCCGATGATCCGCGTGAAGCAGCAATGCAACTCCGCGACGAGATCGAGACGATCCGTGCCGCCAAGCGTGCTTCTGGTCAGGATTGTGCACCCGAGGCCAAACAGCGGGCCGACGATCCCAATCTCACCAATTTAGCACTCGCGTTACATGATCAGGGTGCAGTTCAATTTGGTGATTTTACCCTCCACTCTGGCGTGCACTCACCTTTCTACATCGACCTCCGCCTGCTCGTCTCAAATCCCAATGCGTTGGCGATGGC
>JBBRHB010000666.1:0-3247 GCA_038223355.1 Chloroflexales bacterium | reverse complement strand
CGCAAGGCCCGCGCAGCTACCTGTCGAACGCGCCGGCAGCAACGTCGGGATGGACGCTGGGCTCCGTGGGGGCACACCGCTGGCCGATCGAGAGCGAGTTTCAGACGGAGAAGGGCGAAACTGGATTGGATGAGTATGAGGTGCGGAGTTGGCGGGGCTGGCATCACCATATCACGTTGGCGTTGCTGGCGGGCGCGTTCTTGTTGCAGGTGCAACAGGAGTGGGGGGAAAAAGACGCCGCAGGTGACACGGCAACAAATCAGTCGCGTGCTGCGCGAGCTTCTGCCGCATCGCACGTGGAGTCGGGTCGAGTTATTGCAGTGGCTGCGGGCCATGCAAGCGCGCAACGAACGTGTCAAACGGTCACCCATCAAGCGGCGTCTCGCTAAGCTGTGGGAAGTGGCGTTGTAGTACTAGTTCGGCGAGCATTAGTGGTAATCAAGGCACGCGTCCTGCAACCACCCTGGAACATAAAATCTGGTCGGTGGTTTGCTCGTGGCACTTGGTTTCCTCGATGATTTGTCCGGCCGAATCAATCCCCACTTGTTCACTCCGGTCGCATTCGGCTTGTGGTGAACCTCATACCTACTCGTCCGCCTATTAGACACTGTTTCGACATAGAAGATATCCATTGGTTCCCCACTGTTCATCTTTACACTCTTCTTGCCTGTGACATTGGTGTAGGCTGCGATGAGCACTGGCTGAGTCGGTGTCTTTGCTTTCATCCGCTGGATTAGTCTTGACGTCTTTTGTGGCCGGGTATGCTTTAATGTATTCGTCTCCGACCTCACACTAGGAGACTTACGGGGCACTTGCGCTGCGAGCACCCGCCCGATCGGCGCCTCCAGATGCGGATACCCGCTCTCATTCACTCCAACCTCCGCAAACCCCATCCCCTTATACCACTGCGTGAGTCGTCCGCTGCCGCTGTCCTGCGCAGCCAGGCCCACCTTCTCCTTGCCCAACTGCAGCGCCGTACGCGCGGCTGCCGCGATCAAAGTCTTGCCGATGCCCTGCTCACGATACGCCCGCTCGACGCCGAGATCCGTAACTTCGATCGAAGACTGGTCCCGCGCCTGGACCATCAACGAGCCAACCTGACGGCCACCTGCCCCGGCGACCAGCCGGTAGCTGCCCCTGCTAGCCGTGATCGGCGCTGAAATTACCACCCCTGCTGTCCGCGGCCCACTGCCCCCCTGCTCGCCGACTGCCCGACCCGCGTAATGGGCCTCGGCTGCCTGCGAATCGGCCTGCGCGCTGCCAAGCTGGTCAGAGCTTGCCGTCTGCGGCGAATGCTTCCGCTGTACCACCTTCGCCCCCATCACATCCGCCTCGCGCTCCAGCGCCGCGTCGTCATTGACCGCGATGCCTTGCTTCAGTTGCAGCGTCGGCTTAACCTTCCCCTGCCGCTGCTGCACCACGTGCCACGCTTCATGCGGCAAATACCGCTCCTGCCCGGGCGCGATGTGAATCTCGCTGCCCTGTGTGTAGGCGAGGGCATTGAGTTGTGCCGGCCGGGACGAGTTGAAGTGCACCCGCACGTCGTCAAGTGTCACGCCGGAAAGTCCTTCAATGCTGGTCTTCAGTCCGTTGGGTAGGCCGCTGATCTTGGCCGGTGGCGCCTCCTGCGGCAGACGGGCGCTCGCTGCCCTGCGCTGCACAACGTCCACTTGCGTCGCCGGGCCGCTGTCTACTACCTCGAGGCCGTAGGCGGGCGGCACCCGCGCGACGCCTAGCGCGCCCGCCTGCGGACCAGCGTGTCCGTCCGGCCCTGACCGGCGCGCTACCCGCTGGTCCAAATTCATCTTTGACATACCTTTTTCCTCCTACCTCATCATAGTTTAGTGCGGGGTCGAGCGCGGCTTTCGCCCTCGCCAAATATACTGGCCATCTTCCGATCGTTAGAAATCTATGCCCGGCCTTTATGGTCGCCACGCCGAAGGAACATCCCCGCCCCGAGCACTAACCCGGCGGCAATCGCTAGCCACCATAGTACTCCGTCCTCGCCAACGGCTCCGCCGTTAGGTAGTGTCGATGGTGGGGTGCAGGGTGTTGGGCTCGCGGATGCACTCGTCCCCGTCGATGGCGGGCATACCGGCGTAGCCGTTACGGTGGTCGTGGGAATTGTCGTATCGGTACCGGCTACGCTAGCGGTCGTTCCGGTGGGGACACTGGTATCGGTACTGGCCGGACCTGTAGTCGCGGTCGTTTCGCTGGGGCCACTGGTATTGGTGCTGGCCGGACCTGTAGTCGCGGTCGTTCCGGTGGAGACGGCGGTATCGGTACTGGACGCACCAGTGGTCGTGGTCATCGCGACCGTCGCAATCGTTTCGGTACTGGCTGCGCTAGTAGTCGCGGTCGTTCCAACTGCGACGGTGGTCTCGGTGCTTGCCGCCGTTGGCGGAACTGCACTGAGGGCTACTGCGACGGTCACCGTAGGGGTTGATGCCTTACCTACTGCTGGTATCCCGACGGCGCGTGCTACCCCCCAACACAACAGCAACAGCAGCGGAACCAGCAGCCAGAGCCATCGCCTACGACCACCGGCGGATGGTTGCACCGGCGGTGGCACCGGCGGTTGCGCTGGCGGTGGCCCGGATGACTGATACGAACTTTGTGGGACTGACTGATACGAGCTTGCTGGCTGAGTGGAAGGCGGCGCTGCGTCTGGACGTCCATAATCCGACATACTTGTTTCCTCCTAGCTCTTTAAATGCATCTAGCGACATAATGTCCCTGGACCGAGCCAACTGGAGTCTCGTGTTACCCACTTTTGCCCTCTTTGGCATACTCGCGCCGAATCCCTTGCATAATATCGTCGCCAATGATCACTGCGCGGCCCTCCTTGAGCGCCTGGAGTGAGGCATAGCGGACGACATTCATAATCGTACCGCCGGCCAGTGCGTGGTCACGGGCGATCTTCTCGATGTCGAGCGTTGCCCCCAGCTGCGACTGCGTCGAGAAGCCCTGTCGCCACAGCCGCAGCCGCTCCTCCAGGCTTGGCATGGGAAAGTAGATGATCGACTCAAAGCGGCGAGCGAAGGCTTCATCAATGTTTTCGCGCCGGTTGGAGGCCAGGATCACGATCCCGTCGAAGCTCTCGATCCGCTGTAACAAGAAGGCGACCTCCTGATTGGCGTAGCGGTCGTGGGCGTCTTTGGTCTCGCTGCGCTTGCCGAATAGCGCGTCGGCCTCGTCGAAGAACAGGATCCAACCCTTGTGCTGAGCCTGATCGAAGACCTTCGCC
>JBBRHB010000665.1:0-3250 GCA_038223355.1 Chloroflexales bacterium | reverse complement strand
TATTCCGACGGTGCTCACGAATTGGGCCATGGCTGCCGTGGAACGCAGCACAGTTGACATGTTCTTGCCCGAAAGCAACGCAGTCGCCAGCGGCAATGGCCTGGTTGGTCGAACGGTGCCGTACCAGGTTATGCCAGTGTTTGCCCCAGATGATATTGGTGAGCCGCACGGCGATGCCACGTTCTATGTCGCGCAATTGCCCCAGCAGGAGTACTTGCTTTTCGTCGGTGCTTTCGGCAGCTACAAGGGGGTTGATGTGCTGATGCAAGCCTATCGGCAGCTGACGGATCCGCCGCCTCTGGTTATTATTGGCTACAACACAACAGAATATCCGGTAGCCACGACCGATTTTCCCGCCGGTGTTCATGTCTTCAAAAATTGGCCGCATCACGCCGTAATGGAAGCCTGGCGTCGCAGCATGATCGGCTTAGTGCCGTCAGTGTGGGCCGAACCCTTCGGGCTGGTCGTGTTAGAGGCTATGGCGACCTGCCGCCCCGTGATCTCCTCGCGCATCGGTGGATTAACTGACCTGGTCGTTGATGGTGAAACGGGTTTGCTGGTCACCCCCGGGGATCCCATAGCTTTACAGCAGGCGATCGAACATCTGCTTGCGGATCCGAGTCTGCGTCAGCGTATGGGTGAGGCCGGCAAACAGCGCGTCCGCGAATTTCAGGCAGCCACCGTGATTCCGCGCATCGAGGGCGTGTACCGAGACATCCTAAAGAAGTAGGCAAAGCAGCTGCCTGACAGCACGATACATGAGTAAACTTTTGCAAGCGAAAGATACAACGATAAAGATCCCGTCCCTCCGTACCACGTATGAACGAGCCGTTCAGGAAGAACTGATGGTCGTTCCGGTAGCCGTGGCTACGAATGTGGGCTGGCTCCCCATCCTTAGTCTGTCGAGCGCCTGTGGCTTGCTGCTGTTAGCGCTAGCCTTTAGTGCAGCCCGCATGGAGGCAACCTGGGCGAGCCGGGCCGATGCACTATTTTGGGCTGGGCTGCTTGCGCTGTTTGTCCCGAGCGCAACGCGGCTGATTGGCGCACGGGCTTCACGGTACGAGCGCATCGTAATCGTCGCTCTGTTCGGCCTGGGCCTCTATGCCGTCAAGTGGCTGCAGTCCCCGGTGAGTTTCACCTTCCACGACGAGTTTATCCACTGGCGCACCGCACTTGATATTCTGCAGACAGGACAGCTCTTCAACCAAAACCCGGTGCTACCGATCAGTGCGCTGTTTCCCGGCTTGGAAATCATTACCACTGCGTTGAGTGGCTTGAGCGGTTTGTCCATCTTCGCCGCCGGCGTGCTCGTCCTGGCGGCAGCCCGCGTAGTGCTGGTGCTCGGCCTATATTTGCTCTACGAACAGATCGGTGGCTCGGCTCGGCTTGCCGGTCTCGCTACGCTGCTCTACATGGTGAACCCGAAGCTCATCTATTTTGATGCGCAATTCTCCTACGAGTCGCTGGCGCTACCCCTGGGTATCCTGGTCTTGTATGTCATCGCTCGTCGCATGGCGGCAAGCGGGATGAGCCGCCGTGGCCTGACCCTCGCTGCATTGCTAGCCGTTGGGGCCATGACGGTGACGCATCACCTGACCACCTATGCCTTCGCGGTGTTTCTCGCTCTGTGGGCGCTGATGGTCGCGCTTGTGGAACGCCGTGATGCCAAGCGCGCTCAGGTAGGCCCATCTGGCATGGCGATCTTTATGATCGTCGTGAGTGCCGTCTGGTTAGTCTACGTCGCTGCCATGGTCGTATCGTATATTGCCCCGCATGTCTACGGTGCCATGCATGAGGTCATCAAAATGATCCAAGGTGAGTTGGCACCGCGCGTGTTATTCCGCGATCAGACTGGCGAGGTTGAACCACTATGGGAGCGTGTTGCTAGCTTGCTGGCCACCCTTCTGATTCTGCTTGCCTTACCGTGGGGTTTGTATAGCGTCTGGCGCTATTTTAGAACGAATGCGACGGCCCTCACACTGGCGCTCGTTACCTTGGTATACCCGGCCACGTTGGCATTGCGCTTCACAACTGCCGGTGGGGAAGCGTCGGATCGGGCCGCGGGTACACTGTTTGTCGCGATCGCATTCGTGCTTGCGGCTGCCATAATTCACGCGCTGAACCTACCGGTGGCAAGGAAATTTTGGGTCCCCGCCATGCTGGCGCTCGTGACCGTTGTTTTTGTCGGTGAGATTATCGTAGGGGCCGGACCCCGCTGGGCACGTCTGCCCGGACCATACCTGGTCGGAGCAGACGCACGTTCGGTCGAACCCGAAGGTATTTCTGCTGCGACGTGGGCACGCTCCTACCTCGGAACCGGTAACCGGATTGCTACCGACCGCATTAATAGTTTGCTCATGATTACCTATGGTGAGCAGCGCACGGTCAACCATGCCCAGGATAACTTGGATATATCACCGCTCTTTGTTGCGCCGGGTTATGGCCCCGCGCAGCGCGCAATCGTGGAGCAGGGCAAGGTGCGCTATGTCGTCGTAGATCGGCGCTTGAGCACGGCACTGCCGCGGCTCGGCATCTATTACGAGGCACCCGAAGCCAATGCCCTTAATCACACGACACCCATAGATCCGGCGGCGCTGGCGAAATTTGATCGTCTGACAGATATCAACCGCTTGTTTGATAGCGGCGATATCGTGATCTATGAAATAGGAATTGGAGCCCATGAACCGTAAGTTAGTCGTGGTGGCGGTACTTGTTGCCGGCATCATTTGTCTTAGTGGGCTGGTGCTCGTAGCGCTGCACCCTGTCGTGATCCGGACGGTGGTGGCCCTGCCGCTGGTACTGATAGTACCGGGCTTTATGGTTATGGCAGCGGCCTACCCCAACCGTGAACTCGACATACCCGAAGGAATTCTGCTCGGTGTGGGGCTGAGCCTTGCTATTACCGCTTTGGGCGGCATCGCACTGGCTTGGACACCCTGGGGCTTGCGCCCTGCTGCCTGGGCCGCATTCCTGGGGGGAACGACGCTCCTCGCAGCAGTGGCTGCACTCATCCGTCGCGGCGGGCGCCTCCCTGTCTCGTTCAAGCGCCCCGCTTGGCGGCTCCACCGGCACCAACAGTTCGTGTTCGGGTTAGCCGCCCTCATTGCTGCCGCTGCGGTCGTGGTTGCCGTCATCGGCACTACCAGGCAGCCGGTTGCAGGCACCACGCAACTATGGCTGTTGCCGGCCAGTGCCGGTGACCAGCATGTACTACGGCTGGGTGTCAGCAATCACGAAGCAGCAGCAACCG
>JBBRHB010000664.1:0-3252 GCA_038223355.1 Chloroflexales bacterium | reverse complement strand
ACCGGATCGGCCTTGCCGCCGATGGAGAGTGGATGGATTTCTAACGAGGGCTTGCTCCGAGCAATAGTTGGACACACCTCCAACATATGGGAGCCCAGCACCTTCATGCCACTCCGGTCCAAGTGATAGGTATAATCCTCCATGAACGAGGTGCCACCCTTCAGCCCCGCGCTCATCACCTTCATTGCCCGCACCAAGGCAGCAGTCTTCCAATCGCCCTCACCGGCAAAGCCATAACCATCAGCCATCAGCCGCTGGGGGCCTAGGCCCGGTAGATGAGGGATGCCGTGTAGGTCCTCGAAGGTTGTCGTGAAGCCCTTGAAGTTGCCTTTTTCAAGAAAGTGGCGCAGCCCAAGCTCGATGCGCGCAGCATCGCGTAGCGACGAGCGCTGGCTGCCACCTTCGCGTAGCGTTGTTGCCACAATGTACTCATCATCGTAGAGTTGCAAAAGATGATCGATCTCGCTGTCGCTGATCTCGTTCATACAAGTCACGAGATCGCCGACGCCATAGCCACTGACGCTATAGCCCAGGCGCATCTGGGCACTGACCTTGTCGCCTTCGGTCACGGCCACTTCGCGCATGTTATCGCCGAAGCGCACGAAACGTCCTCCCTGAGCATCATGCCAGGCGGAGGCCGCACGGGCCCAGGTACCTAAACTGCGCTGAACATCCTCGTCTTCCCAGTACCCAACGACGACCTTGCGATTCAGACGCATGCGGCTGCCAATGAAGCCGAACTCGCGGTCGCCATGCGCAGACTGGTTCAGATTCATGAAGTCCATATCAATATCCGCCCATGGAATAGTGCGATTGAACTGTGTGTGCAAATGGGCGAATGGTTTCTGCAAGGCCTGTAAGCCGGCAATCCACATTTTAGCTGGTGAAAAGGTATGCATCCAGGTAATCAGACCGACGCAATTGCGCGTCGCATTTGCCTCCAGGCAAAGCTGATGAATGGCATCGGGTGTCGTGACCACGGGCTTGAAGACGATATTCACCGGTATGGAGGCTGCCTCGGCCAGGCCTCGGGCTATGACACGCGAGTGTTCGTCGACCTGGTCCAACGTCTCGGGCCCGTACAGGTGCTGGCTCCCAGTAACAAACCACACTTCAAATTGCTTGAGATCGAGCGGCATCTATAGCCTCCTTATTTCTGTCCGTAGACGTTCGTATAGCGATTATGGAGCTTGGCGACATCTTCAGCAGGAATCTCATCTGGCTGGCCAAGCTGGAGGGCCAGCCAAACGGCGCGTGCCACGTCCTCGACCATGACGGCCGCTTTGACCGCAGCCCGCGCACTGGGGCCAATCGTAAAGACGCCGTGATTCTTGAGTAGGACCGCTACCGACGAGCCAATATGTTCGACCACTTGCTGGCCGATCGCCTCGCTGCCAATCATCGCAAAGCCCGCACAGGGGATAGGACCACCAAACTCATCGGCGATTGCCGTCAGATAGACCGGAATGGGCTTATTGACGGCGGCAAATGCGGTGGCGTAGGGCGAGTGCGTGTGGACCACCCCGTTGACATCGGGCCGATGACGGTAGATATACAGATGGCTGGCGGTGTCCGACGAGGGCTTGAGTTTGCCTTCGAGGATGTCACCGTCCAAGTTCAGGACGACATGATCTTCCGGTCGTAGCTCGTCATAGAGGACCCCGCTCGGCTTGATCACGACCAGTCCGGTTTCGGGATCACGGGCGCTCACGTTGCCGCCGGTCCACTTCACTAAGTCGTTTTTGGGTAATTCCAGATGCAGTTTCCACACCTGTTCTTTGAGTTGCTCAAGCATGTTTATCTCTCCGTTGCGTTACCTATAAGAACTGCTTCGCGCAGCTGTTTAAGATGCTTCATAACATCGTTGGTACCGCGACCGAAGTAATCGTGCAGAGTGACATATTCGCGGTACAGCTGATCATAGCCGGTCTGATGCTGGGGATTGGGGGTGAAGTCCTCGGCATGCGGAGGTGCCATGCGCTGTGCTGCGGCGAAGATCGAAGCATAGCCACCTGCTGCCGTGCCAGCGGCAACCGCACCGTGCATCGCGGAACCAAATGCGCCACCTTGGGTCGTGCCCATACGGTGGATCGGTAGCCCGGTGACATCGGCGTAGATTTGCATCAGCAGCTTGTTGCGCTCGGGCAGGCCACCAGCTGCGACAATCTCCTTGACGGCAACGCCGTTCGCGGCGAAGTTGTCGATAATAATGCGCGTGCCATAGGCCGTCGACTCAAGCATGGCTCGATACATCTCTTCCGGCTTGGTGGCGAGGGTCATGCCCAGCATGACGCCGGTTAGGTCGGCATCTACCAGAATCGTACGGTTGCCATTCCACCAATCCAGTGCAAGCAAGCCACTCTCGCCCAGCTGTAAACGGGCCGCTTTTTCCTCCAGCAGTTGGTGAATGTTCATGCCGCGCGCCTGTGCCTCTTGGGTGTACGTGGCCGGCACACATTGTTCGACAAACCAGGCAAAGCCATCGCCGACACAGGATTGTCCGGCTTCATAACCTGGAAAACCCGGGATGATGCCATCCACCACCACGCCGCAGACGCCGGGTACCTCGCGCGCCTCCGCGCCAAGCAGCATGTGGCAATTCGAGGTGCCCATGATAATG
The DNA here is from genome assembly GCA_038223355.1 of Chloroflexales bacterium. Lineage (GTDB taxonomy): Bacteria > Chloroflexota > Chloroflexia > Chloroflexales > Kallotenuaceae > JACDGP01. Next base: position 632 of record JBBRHB010000664.1, on the reverse strand, counting down.
ACCATTTGCTCGGGAGCAAGAACACCGGCTGCCGGAACGACCACATGGGCATCTACGTTGGCAACGGCAACGGCGGTGCCGGCCTTCAGGCCAGTCCATTGCGCGGCTGCCGCGCTCAGGCCGCCGGCCTTCGAGCCGAGGGGAGCAAGCGTGCGCAACATTTTCTCGTCGACGATGTGTTCCAGCCGCGGATCGAGCGCCTTGAAAAATGCGTCCGGCGGGAAGCCCTCCTGCTGAGACCAGAGCGCCTTATAGCCGGCTGTACATTCGTTGCGCGTCTCTACGCCTGTTAGTTGCCACACAACCCAATCTGCTGCCTCAAGGATTCGGTCGGCAGCGGCGTAGACCGCAGGTGCTTCGTCTAGAATTTGCCAGGCTTTGGGGAAAAACCATTCCGAGCTGATTTTGCCGCCGTAGCGCGCTAGGAAGGTGTAACCCTGATCGCGGGCGATTTGATTCAGCTTATTAGCTTCGGGTTGGGCGGCATGGTGTTTCCAAAGCTTGACCCAGGCGTGTGGCTCGTTGCGCAACTCGGGCAGGAAGCAGAGGGGTGTGCCATCCGCCTTGGTGGGGAGAATCGTACAGGAGGTAAAGTCGATACCGAGGCCAATAACGTTGGCTGGATCGACGCT
>JBBRHB010000663.1:0-3260 GCA_038223355.1 Chloroflexales bacterium | reverse complement strand
CAGTAGCGCTCGCGGTAGAGTTGACCGGCTTTGCCCTGGATGGTGAAGCGTGTCCCCTGCTCCAGCGATTGGCCGGGTTGATAGCGCCCTGTTAGGAAGCCGCCCGCCAGCGGGTTGTAGGCAATGACACCAACACCTTCGTCGCGACACAACGGCAGGATTTCGTCCTCGATCATGCGGAACAGGATGTTATAGCGCGGCTGATCACAGACGAAGGCGGCCAGACCATGCAGCTTGCTGGTCCACAGAGCGTCGGCCAGGCGCCAGGCCAGATAGTTCGAGCAGCCGATATAGCGTACTTTACCGGCACGTACGAGGTCATCGAGAGCACGGAGCGTTTCCTCAATTGGCGTTTGGAGGTCGGGCGAGTGCAGCTGGTACAGGTCGATATAATCAGTCTGAAGACGACGCAGACTTGCATCGCAGGCAGCCAGGATGTGTTTGCGGCTGAGACCCACGTCGTTGGGGTTGGGACCCATGGCACCGGCGCATTTCGTCGCAAGCACAATGCGATCACGCGAACCGCGATCCTTGAGCCAACTGCCGACAATTTCCTCGGTCCGACCGGTCATGCTGAGGTCGCCACCAAGCGGATACACATCGGCAGTGTCAAAGAAGTCGACTCCGGCCTCGGCGGCGGTATCCATGATGGCGAATGAGGTTGCTTGATCGCACTGATTGCCGAAGGTCATTGTGCCCAGACAGACTTCACTGACCTTGAGACCGGTCGTGCCTAGTTGTTTGGTTTGCATCGCTTACTCCTCTTGAACTATGGAATCAATAATAGCTTACCGCTCGAGCCCCGGCTTTCGAGTAGGCGGTGAGCAGCGGCGGCCTCCGCCAGAGGGAAGGTGCGATCAATGCGTACATTGAGGGTGCCTGCCTTGATCATGTTAAAGAGATCGCCGGCACGTTGCAGCAGATCTTCGCGGTCGGCCACGTAGTGAGCTAAGGTTGGTCGAGTCAGGAACAGGGAGCCCTTGGCATTTAAAATCTGGGGATTGACGGGCGGCACGGCTCCGCTGGATTGGCCAAACAAAACCATATAGCCGCGCCGCGCTAGGCAATCGAGGCTGCCATCGAAGGTAGTTTTGCCGACCGAATCATAGACGACCTGAACACCCTTGCCGTTGGTCAAACGCTTGACCTCATCAACGAAGGAGGTTTGCGTGTACATGATGACTTCGTCGGCACCGGCCGCTTTGGCAAGCTCTGCCTTGGCCGGAGTCGAGACAGTGCCGAAGACGGTAGCACCAAGCTGCTTAGCCATCTGGACGAGCAGCAAGCCCGCACCGCCAGCAGCAGCATGAACCAGCGCATGGTCACCGGCTTTAAGTGGGTAGGTGCTATGAGTCAAATAATGGGCCGTCATACCCTGGAGCATCACGGCGGCCGCGACCTGGGCATCGACACCAGCCGGCACCCGTATGAGCCGGGAGGCAGGCACTACGGCCTTCTGAGCATACGAACCGGGCTGGTTGGCATAGGCTACCAGATCGCCAACCTGCAGATCGGTCACACCGGGCCCAAGGGCTCGCACGATGCCGGCTGCCTCGCTGCCGGGGATGAACGGTAGGCTGCCGGAATAGGCACCGGTGCGCTGGTAGACGTCGATAAAGTTAACGCCGACTGCCGCCACCCCAACGAGCACCTCGCCGGCCTGAGCTTGAGGATCTTCGATCTCTTCTAACTGGAGTTGTTCGGGACCACCATACGTGTGAACACGGATTGCCTGCATACTTTCGCCTCCTAAGAACGACAGTTCACGGTTGCCGCCTTGATGGTACCATCATACCTGCAATACGGAAGTGGAGGGATGCATGACGGACCGAACAGAGCCGGAATGGCAGGGGCGGCACACCGGAAAAGATGCGGTGCGCAGCGAAGTATGGACCGCGCTTGAGCAGCAGGGCGCCGGACGAGGACGGTTATGGAGTCATATTCCCAATTTTGTGGGAGCCGAGCAGGCGGCTGAGCGGCTGGCGACACTCCCCGTGTGGCAACAGGCGCGGGTCGTGAAGTCTAATCCAGACTCGCCCCAGCGTCCAGTACGATTGCGCGCCTTACAAGACGGCAAGCACTTATACATGGCTGTGCCGCGCTTGACGACCGAGCGCTGCTTTGTCGAGCTTGTCGCTGAGGATCTGCAACGACGAGGCATAGACCTGGAAATCGCAGCAACGATGCAGGGGGCGCTGGAGCATGGGCATCTCGTATCGTTCGACGAGATGTTGCCAATCGATCTGGTCGTGACCGGCTGTGTCGCGGTATCCCGTGATGGGGGTCGAACAGGTAAGGGGGCTGGGTTTGCTGATCTCGAACTTGGCATGTTGCGGCAGCTGGGCCTGATCCGGCCAGATACGCCGATCGTGACAACGGTGCATGCTCTGCAGGTCGTCGATAGTGGCCGCTTGCCCATGCTTGCCCATGACTCTGCGCTCACACTGATTGTCACGCCCGATGAAGTGATCGAGACGCAGCCGATCTACCCACAACCGACCGGCCTCCGATGGGACGAGGTGCGTCCGGAGCAATACCAAACAATTCCCGCGCTCAGGAAACTGCGGGAAGAGTTGAAGATGCAGGACGACGTCGGTTAATTTCCAGATGAGCGTACGACAAACGGCAGCAGCACGGTGAAGGGCGGCTGCCACAGGATCGAGCCCGGGTTGGACGTCAAGCTCGTCCCCCCTCCCGTTGCGGTTGCAACAACCGTGTCCAGCCCCGCGTGGCTGCCCGTGTAGTTCAGGGTTGCCATGCCTGTTGCATCGGTCGTGACAGTCTTGGATTGCGGATTAGCGCCGGTCACAGTGAAGGTCACCGCAATGTTAGCCGGGTTACTGACGTGGATGAGAGTGGCCGTAAACGAGGTAGGGGTCCCGGCCGGTACGGAAGGCTGCTGGAGTGGGGTGAGGCCGACGAGGGGCAGGACGCCGGTCGGGACCCACGAACAACTGCCATCGGCGTTGGTCACCTTCTCGACGGTCGACGTCTGAGTGGCATAGAGACAGCCGTCAGGTCCAACCGTGACGAAGTCGCCCCGTGTGCCGCCCGATACGATGGTTGTTATCTGAGCAGGAGTGGTTGACTGATCAATTTTTAGAATCGTGCCGTCGTTGTCGTTGGTGAACAGGAGGGGCTTGCCGGATGTATTCGTCTGCGAGAGCGCAATACCGTCGATGCCGTCATTCGTGCAGGCGATGGTGGTGACCGCGGCAGGTTGTGGCTGGTTGGTGCCGTCGATCCTGCCCACGCAACCA
>JBBRHB010000662.1:0-3263 GCA_038223355.1 Chloroflexales bacterium | reverse complement strand
CGATCTGGCGCGCCTGCCACTCGAGCGCCTGGCAGATCTGCCCGGTATAGTCATAACGGCCTTCCATGACGGCCCAATCGGTGCCGAAGCCTTCGGTGGCGTCGATCTCGGTGGCAAGGCGGTACTGATCAGAACCGATTGGGCTGACCGTTGGGGCACGCCGGACTATTTCCGCTCGGGTCCCTTTCTGACGCGCGAAGCTTGCCAGTATCTGGTCCGCGTCCAGGCCACGCTGGTCGGCATCGACTGCGCGAATATCGACAACATGACCGACCTGACGCGTCCGGCCCATACGATTCTTCTGGCAGCGGGCATCCCGATTGTGGAGCACCTGCGGGGCCTGGACGAGCTGCCGCGTGCTGGTTTTCACTTCTTCGCCGTGCCGCCGGCGGTGGTAGGCGGGACCTCCTTTCCGGTGCGCGCATTCGCCATCCTCTAAATTAAAAGCGAAGGATATCGCGTGAATACCCAACAAAAGATCGAAGAATTGCGCCGCCGCCGTGCGCAGGCCCAGGAAAGCGACCCCCACGCCGTCCAAAAGCAGCGCGAGCGCGGCAAAGGTACGGCGCGCGAACGGGTCATAGCCTTGCTTGATCCAGACTCGTTTGTCGAGCTTGATGCCTTTGCCGTGCATCGTGCCCATAGCTTCGGCATGCAGCGTCGGCATCCATTGGGCGATGGCGTAATTACCGGCCATGGCACAATCGATGGCCGCGCGATCTGTATCTTCTCGCAGGACTTCACGGTCTTCGGTGGCTCGCTGGGCGAGGTCTTTGCCGAAAAGATCGTCAAAGTTATGGATCTGGCGTTGCGGATGGGTGTACCCTGCATTGGCATCAACGACTCGGGCGGCGCGCGGATTCAGGAGGGAGTGGTAGCGCTCGGTGGCTATGCCGAGATCTTTTACCGCAACGTTCAGTCGTCGGGCGTGATTCCACAGCTTTCGATCATCGCGGGCCCCTGTGCCGGCGGTGCGGTCTATTCGCCGGCGATGACCGACTTTATTTTGATGATCAAGGGCTCGTCACAAATGTTTATTACAGGTCCGGAAGTCATCAAAAGCGTGACGGGTGAAGCTGTTGACTCCGAGGAATTAGGCGGCGCGATGACCCATAATACGCGCTCAGGCGTCGCCCACCTGGCTGCCGACGATGAGTCCGAATGCTTTGATCAACTACGGACTTTACTATCATTTCTGCCGCTCAATAACTTGGACGACCCCCCGGCCGTCACGCCAACGGACGATCCCGAGCGGATGGACCCGTCGTTGCAAACGATCATTCCTGATTCGCCCAAAAAGCCGTACGACATGCATACGGTGATCACTGGCATTGTGGACGATGGCTTCTTTTTCGAAATCCAGCCTTTTTGGGCCCAAAATCTCCTGGTCGGCTTTAGTCGCCTGAACGGCCAGGTCATCGGCATCGTGGGAAATCAGCCCGCCCATATGGCCGGGACACTGGATATTGATGCCTCCATCAAAGGGGCGCGCTTTGTCCGCTTCTGTGATGCCTTTAATATCCCGCTGCTGACCTTCGTGGACGTGCCCGGCTTTCTGCCCGGCACCCAGCAAGAGTATGGTGGCATTATTCGCCATGGGGCGAAGCTCTTGTATGCCTACTGCGAAGCGACGGTGCCCAAGCTGACCGTGATTACCCGCAAAGCCTATGGCGGTGCCTACGACGTCATGGCCAGCAAGCATATTCGGGCCGACTTCAACTTCGCCTGGCCCACGGCCGAGATCGCGGTGATGGGTGTTGACGCAGCGGTCAAGATTATCTTCCGCAAAGAGCTGGCCGACGCCGCCGACCCCGTCGCACGTCAGGCCGAGCTGGTCGAGGATTACCAGCAACGCTTCGCGAATCCCTATATTGCTGCCGAGCGCGGCTATATCGATCAGGTAATCGAGCCCCAAGAAACACGCCCAACGTTAATCAAAGCGCTGCAACTGGCGCGCACCAAACGCCAGCCTTCGCCCCCGCGCAAGCATGGTAATATACCGCTCTAACGGCAAGTGGAAGGCTCAGCATTATGGCGTTTCTTGAGGATGACCTCCAGGTTCAAACGCGTGAGCACGACGGTGTGGCGATTATTGACCTCAAAGGCGATGTCACCACCTTTGCCGATGCCAAGCTGAACGAAGCCTACCGGATAGCGACGGCCAGTGGGGCTCGACAGGTAATCCTGAACTTTGCGCGCAGCAACTATATTAATAGTGCTGGCATTGCGATCTTGATCCGGATCGTCACCGACGTCAATCGCAGCGGCCAAAAGCTAGCGATGGTTGGCCTCAACGATCATTTCCAGAAAATCTTCCGCATGGTCGGCCTGGCCCAATACGCCGATCTGTATGAGGACGAGGATCAAGCTATCGCCGCGCTCGGCAAGCAGGCAAGCGCCTAGCCATCGGTCACGGGTGGCAGTACCGCTTTGTCAAACGTCACGTCGACACCTCGCAGCCCAATAAGCGTTAGAACTGTCAGTTACTTACTGCCCTCCAGCAGCACCGCCTCTTCGCCTAGCAATTCGGTCAGCTCTTGGAGCAGCTCAGTCTTGGGATCGATGCGTTGCATCGGCTGTAGTAAGACCCAGTTCGCATCTTTAGGCACATAGATCGTAACATTGTGCTGGCCGCTGAAGCGACATAAGAGTTTATGGACCGCCTGCATGGCGCGAATGTCGGCATCGTCGTCGCCGCTACGCGCCAAATGCAGATGCAAGTGATAGTGTGGACCACTGGCGGTGGTTGCCGGTGGCGTTTGACCGGGCGGGACGGGCGGTTGCCCATCTTTTTTGGCAATCGTAATGCGCTGTCGTGGCCGCAGAACCGTGACCGCCGGCGACATAGGTGTGGCCAGCGCAGAACCTGCCTCTGCACCCTCCGCTTGCGCCACGACCCGCTCCTCACGCTGCACCGGCTGTTGCACCTGCTCCAGCCTAACCGGCTGCTCCGGCGCAGCATCACGCTCCCCGTCCTGTACTGTGCTCGCCCGTCCTACTCGCTCATCTTTCTGCTTGTTGGTATCGGTGTGCGGGCTACCATTGCCATTCGTGGTCATTGTTGGCGGAAGCATAATCGCTTCGAATCCTCCGCTGGTCGGCAAACTCGCCCGCCAGGTATCGTCATCGACCATCGTTGAGTCGACATCAACATAGCCGGGCAAGTCGTCAGGCAGGTAGCCCAAGGACTGCTCGGCCAGGGCCACCGGTACGACAGCCGGCGCTTCGGTAAACGGTGCCACACTGTCGATGATGATCTGCAA
>JBBRHB010000661.1:0-3271 GCA_038223355.1 Chloroflexales bacterium | reverse complement strand
ACCACTGATACTGACACAATTTTCCCACGGCGGTTTTACTTGGTCGGCCAAACTATAGTTCGGGCTGCTGACCATGAAGGGTGTTAAGCCATGAGCCTGCGCGTAATCATTCGCTTCACGAATGCGTGCGACACTCCAGTTCGAAGCCCCGAACGCTCGGATCTTGCCGGCCTTCAGGAGCTCATTCAAGGTCTCGATGATCGGCCCGACCGGTACTGCCGGGTTATCACGATGGAGCAGGTACAGGTCGATGTGATCGAATTTGAAGCGCGCCAGTGAATCGTGCAGATCGGCAGTGATATCAAAAGGCGTCACGCGCTGGCGGTCAGCATTATGATGCGCACCTTTGCCGATAATCACTACTTTGTCACGAATACCACGCTCATGAACCCAGCGCCCTACGGTGCGCTCATTGTCGCCGCTGCCATAGACGTGCCCAGTATCGAAGGTCGTGCAACCTAGTTCAAGGATCTCATCGAGCAAGGCAAAGCTTTTCCCCGCCTCGTTGGAATTGACCATAACCGTGCCCTGCACGAGTCTGGAGATTGGCTTGTCGATACCTTTTAGTGTGCCGTATTCCACAACAACCTCGTTGACTTATGGAGCAATGCTGGCTGTAACATACCTGCTCCTACTGATCGAGCGTATGTTCAGGCAAGTCGGCAGGCAAGGGTGCCGGACGGCTGCAGCTACTCGCCAGTTCAATATGCTGGCTTTCCTGTGAAGCGTCATGGAAGGCATGCATCAGATCCAGTACATGATACGCAAGCTCGCCGCTGGCGCGGTGTGGCCGGTTATAGCGCAAGCCATAGGCCATATCTGCCACCCCAATCCCACGGCTATTCTCCGTATGGCCGTGGGTGAGTGGGACATCGCTCCATTCAGGTGCGCCAGCCTTGCGTACGCGTACAGGACCGCCAAAGGTATTCGGATCCGGCACACTCAAAGAGCCTTCGGTCCCGTAAATTTCGATCCGAGGTACCTCGCCGGCCCACACATCGAAGCTTGTAACGAGTGTTGCAACTGGCCCGGCGACAAAATCGAGAACACCCGCAACATGCGTCGGCGTATTGACCGTGATTGTACTGCCCTTGAGCGGTCCACTCCCAACGATTCGCTCCGGCGTGGTAATCCGCGCGGAGCCGGTAACACGCCGGACGGGTCCTAGCAGGGTCGTCAGCGCAGTCAGGTAGTAGGGGCCCATATCAAACATGGGTCCGGCCCCCGGCTGGTAGAAAAAGTCAGGATCGGGATGCCAGCTTTCCGGCCCATGGCTGAGCATGAAGGCTGTAGCGGCGACGGGCAGGCCGATCATGCCGCCATCGATCAGTTGGCGGCACGTCTGCAAGCCTCCCCCCAGAAACGTGTCTGGTGCGCAGCCAACCCTGATCCCTTTACTCTGCGCCAGCTTGAGCATACGTTGCCCATCTTCGCGGGTCAGCGCCAGCGGTTTTTCGTTATAGATCGATTTCCCGGCTTCGAGGGCGCGTAGGCCGATCTCGGTATGAGCTTTCGGGATCGTTAGATTGATCACGATCTCAATCGTGGGATCTGCCAAGAGTTCATCGACGGTGTAGACCTTCGGAATGTGATACTTAGCTGCTTGTGCTGCCGCCCGCTCTTGCACCACGTCTGCACACGCGACCACGTTCAGGATTTGCCACGTGGGACAGTTCGTCAAATAGATACTGCTAATATTGCCGCAGCCGATAACACCGACGTTGACCGGAGTGGTTGTCATAAGCTAATCCTCTGTTATACCTGCCCTGTTAGCGACTCGCCCACAACATACCGCGCTTGACAAGCTCGCATGCCTCATGAACCTCAAAATCTGTTGCTACATGACCAAGCGCACAATACGATACACGACCCGTCCCCCAGTGCCGCTTCCACACGACCGGCATGACGGTGCCTGCTACCCAGGGTACACCATGTTCTCCACTGAAGGTCGTCGTTGCTAATACCTCGTTACCGGGATCGACATGCATATAGTACTGCTCAGAGTGCATCTGGAAATCATTGAGGCCGGCCGTTATTGGATCGTCATGGTTAACGATCTGGACCGTGTAATCGATGAAATTGCCAGGATGCGCGACCCACTGACCGCCGACCATGAACTGGTATTCGGTCGCTTCCCGGAATGAGTCCCCCATTGGGCCATGCCAGCCCGCAACACCCACGCCGCCCCGTATCGTATCAAGCAGACCTTGCTGTTGCTCCTTTGTAATAGTACCCATGGTCCACACGGGCACAACCAAATCCAGTGATGCCATCAATGCTGTATCAAGGTAGGCATCCAGCGTATCTCGAATGACCACTTCGTAACCCTGCTGCTCCAAAAAAGGTGTGAAAACATCCACACACTGTTTTGGCTGGTGGCCTTCCCAGCCACCCCAGACGAAGAGAGCTCGTTTCATCCTTGACCTTTCTACGTATGACTCACGTTGCCAGCCCCATGTACTGTAGCTGATAGTGTCAAACCTTTACTCAGCATCGTGGTTTGTGACGGATCGGCGCTGGCTCTTCACCCCAGAGCGCCGCCGCTTACCCGCCAGCCGCTCCTGCCGTGCGCCATAGGTCGGGCGCGTTGCATAGCGCGGGACCGGTGGTACAGCAGCGGCTTGAATCAACGCTACCAGTCTGCTGATTGCTGCTTGGCGATTGCGCTCCTGAGTACGGAACTGTAAGGCCTTAATGATTAAAATGCCATCCCCATTGATCTGCCCGCCTGCTAACTCCATCAGACGTGCACGTACGTCGTCCGGCAGCGACGGTGACCCGACGACATCGAAGCGTAATTGCACAGCTGTGGAGACCTTGTTGACGTTCTGACCACCTGGACCCGATGCCCGCACAAAGGTGATTTGTAGCTCCGCTTCGTCGAGCGCCATCGTTGGGGTGACAGTAATCATGCTACTTGAGAAACAATTCAACGACCGGAACCGCAACGGGCGGCGCTTGGATCGGTAGCTCAAGTGTGAGCACTCCTGCTTCTCCCCCCATTGTCGTGTTCTGTGCATGTTGGTTGGGCTCGATCTCGATGCGCTTGACCTCCGATGCGTCATTGAGCAACTGTGCGTAGGCGACCTTCCCGGCCAGACCGTCGAGATGCACATGGCGAAATGGCCACGCGAAGAGGTGCAGGTACAGCCGCTTCCCATTTTGTGTAAAACGGCAATCCGGCGGCGGCGCGAGCGAACTTGACGAACAGCCATAGATCGACCGCTTGTGCAGCCGCATCCACTCTCCCACACCTTGTAGTCGAGCAAGC
>JBBRHB010000660.1:0-3281 GCA_038223355.1 Chloroflexales bacterium | reverse complement strand
AGGCTCGGATCGGCACATCAAGTTTACGCCGGGCCTGCCAGCTCCGGGCCCTCCGCCCCGACTGCCACATTGTGAATTTGCGAGGCAATGTTGATACGCGCCTACGCAAAGCCCAAGGACCAGAATACGACGCGATTGTCCTGGCGGCAGCCGGGTTAGAGCGGCTGGAATTGTCAGGCGTTATCACCCAAATGCTGCCGGTGGACGTCATGCTCCCGGCAGTAGCCCAGGGGGCCTTGGCCCTCGAATGTTGCGCCGATGATGCAACGACCTTCGGGTACCTCCAAGCGCTGGATGACCCTGTCACGCGAGCAGCGGTGTTGAGCGAGCGCGCGTTTTTAGGGCGTCTGCAAGGAGGGTGCCAGGTCCCACTGGCTGCGTTTGCAACGTGCAACCCGGTGAGCGGCCAACTCTTTGTACGGGGGCTGATTGGACAGGCTGATGGCAGCAGCATCATTCGCGGTGCGACGCAAGGGGCAATGGTCGATGCCGAGCCATTGGGCATCGCGCTGGCCGAAGATCTGCTGGCACAAGGCGGTTTCGCTATTCTTGAGCAGTTGAGTCACGTGCTGCCTGCCGTAGAGACACCCGAGGAGGCATAGGGTGAGCCGTCCTGTGGTTCTGGATGACGCCCATACGCTGGCAAGGCTACGTCAGGCGATATCTGAACGCACGAGTTATTAATGTTGAAGTTGGACGAAGGACTGCCGATGGGCACTGGATTGGTATCACTGGTTGGCGCGGGGCCGGGCGATCCCGGATTAATTACCGTGCGGGGAATGGAGCGTCTCAAAGAATGTGATGTGGTCGTGTATGACTATCTCGCGAATCCGAGCTTGCTCGACTATTGTCCACCTGCTGCCGAACGAATCTATGTGGGCAAGCAGGCCGGGGCGCATTCCCTCTCACAGGACGATCTGAACGACCTGCTGGTCCGGCTCGGCCAGGAAGGCAAGCGCGTCGTCCGGCTCAAAGGCGGCGATCCATATATTTTTGGGCGCGGTGGAGAAGAGGCCGAACTGCTCCAAGCTGCCGGTGTGCGTTGGGAGGTTGTGCCCGGCATTTCGTCCGGCGTCGCGGCTCCGGCCTATGCGGGCATACCGGTTACTCATCGTGACTATGCCTCCTCGGTCGCCTTTGTCACCGGTCACGAAGACCCAACCCGTGACACCGGCAGGATCAACTGGGCCGGATTAGCCACGGGGGTCGATACGCTGGTCTTTTACATGGGCATCGGCAACTTACCGCTGATCAGCGAACAGCTCATCGCACATGGTCGCTCTGGTGATACGCCGGTCGCAGTCATCCGTTGGGGCACTCACCAGCAACAGGCCACGGTGACCGGCACCCTACTTACAATTGCCAGCGCTGTTCGTGAGGCTCAACTCAAGCCCCCGGCGATCACCATCGTTGGCGAGGTCGTCAAACTACGTGACACCCTACGTTGGTTCGATAACGGACCACTCTGGGGCAAGCGCATTATCGTTACGCGCGCCCGCGAGCAAGCAAGTGATCTTTCCTCGCGCCTGCGCGAGCTGGGGGCCGAGCCGATTGAATATCCGGTCATCGCCTTTGTCCCACCCGAGAGCTTCGGCGCACTCGACGAGGCAATCATCAGTGTTCGCCACTACGACTGGATCATCTTTACAAGTGCCAATGGCGTGCGCTTTTTCATGGAACGGCTCCGTGCCATTGGACAAGACATCAGTGCACTGGCCGGGATCAAGATTGGCGCGATTGGCCCGGCTACCGCAGCCGAGGTTGAGCTACACCAGCTTGCCACCACCTTTGTGCCGACCGAGTTCGTGGCCGAGGCAGTGGTTGCGCAGATCGGTAATGTTCAAGGTCAGCACATCCTCTTGCCCCGTGCCGACCTGGCACGTGAAGCCCTGGTCGCAGGCTTACAGGCGAAAGGCGCTCAGGTCGACAACGTCGTGGCCTACCGAACGGTTCTCGGGGATTCGGCTGTGGATGTCGCAGGGCTGCTGCATGACCATGCGATCGACGCCGTGACCTTCACAAGCTCTTCCACCGTGAAGAATTTTTGGACGAAGCTTGAACAAGCTGGCCTGACGGCTGCCGACATTCCCCCGCTGTTAAACAACGTAACCGTTGCCGCAATTGGTCCGATTACTGCTCGGACGGCGCGTAAGTTGGGATTACGGGTCGATATCGAAGCCGAGCAGTATACAATCGACAGGCTGGTCCAGGCGTTGGTTGAGCGGCTGCAGACATCCTCCACCCCAGAAGAAAGTTATACAAGTCAATGAATGGTATGTTTCCCCAAATGCGTCCACGACGACTGCGGCGCACACCTACTCTCCGGCGCATGGTCCGCGAAACGGTGCTGACGCCCAATGATTTTATTTATCCACTGTTCGTAATCCACGGTCAGAAGCTTAAACGACCGATCGGCTCAATGCCCGGCCAAGCACAGCTTTCGGTTGATCGTTTGCCGTACGAGGCCGAAGAGTTAGCCAAGCTCGGCATTCCTGCTGTGATCTTGTTTGGACTGCCTGCGACCAAAGACGCCACCGGCAGTGAAAACTATGCCGAGGATGGCATCGTCCAGCAGGCCATTCGAACGCTCAAGGATGCCGTGCCGGAGTTAGTGGTTATCACCGATGTATGTATGTGCGAATACACCGATCACGGCCATTGTGGCATCCTGGATGAGCGCGGCTATGTGGTCAACGACAAGACCCTGCCGATTTTGCAGCAAGTCGTCGCCTCGCACGCTGCCGCTGGCGTCGATATCGTTGCACCTAGTGGCATGATGGACGGTGCAGTCGGTGCCCTCCGGGCCGAACTTGATCGCATTGGCGCCGAGCATGTGCCGGTAATGGCCTATGCAGCCAAGTTTGCTTCGGGCTTTTATGGCCCGTTTCGCGAAGCCGCTGACTCCCCTCCTGCCTTTGGTGATCGTAAGCAATATCAGATGGACCCCGCCAATGCGCGTGAGGCTTTACGCGAAGTGGCGCTTGATGTCCAAGAAGGCGCCGATATGGTCATGGTGAAGCCGGCCCTACCCTATCTCGATATTCTGGCACAGGTCAAGCAGCGCTTCGGCCTACCGACTGCCGCCTACCATGTCTCCGGCGAATACGCGATGATCAAGGCCGCCGCGCAAAACGGCTGGATCGATGAGCGTACCGTGGCACTAGAAAGCCTAACCGCAATTAAGCGAGCAGGAGCCGACATGATCCTGACCTATTATGCGAAAGATGCCACCCGTTGGCTAGAGGCGGAGGAATACTAATGCTGGCACATGTTAATAATAC
>JBBRHB010000659.1:0-3292 GCA_038223355.1 Chloroflexales bacterium | reverse complement strand
GTTGGCATATTTTGCATTACATGCTGCTTCAATCGGCACCCGAGTAGCTACGCCCTCGATCCCGGCGCTCACACCGCTCCGCGCACCAAGTGCCACCGCAGCGGCGACGCCCACGCTCGTGCCAACAGTGTCACCCAGTGTCACTAGCACCCCCTGATCCGGCGTCTTCCGCACGGATAGTGCGCTTCCTACCGTAAACCGTTCTCGGCCTGCTATTTGGTATCATTACCATATGCAATGGCTTCCCATGTGGCGTGAGCAACCCCCACCACCGGTGCCGGCCTTCGCGGATGCGATTGTGCAACTGGCTACCTTCGCTACCGGCGACGGACCATCGGCGCTCGTGTTGGCGCGTGTCGCGCTGCATCGTGCTCCCAACCTGGGTCATGCTGTGGCCAGCCTCGACAACATTTTGCCCGGACACTGGCTGTCGTGGCCCAGTGTCGGCCCTCGCGAATGGCTTGAACTTGACCTGCGGGCTAATGATGCCGAGCGATTGGTGGCAGTGTTGGGCGAATGGTCGCCGCGTGATCGCTTGCTGCTCGGGGTATGGCTCCTCCTGGATGTACCCGCCGAAGATCTCGAGCAGTGGCTCCACTTCCCAGATGCCAAGGCCGACGTAATGACCTTGCTGCGTCACGTCGCACGCACGCTCGGTTGGGTTGAGCCGGTCAATCGTGAACCCGCATGTCTAGCCTTGATGGATGCGCTGATCGAGGCCGATGATCTGCAAGATGGCAGACAGACCCGTTTACATCTGCTTGGTTGCTTGGCCTGCCAGGAGGAGCGTACTGCCCTCCAACAGGCTCGCTCATTGATTCTCAAGGCGTGGCGCCTGATGTTTCGTGCGCCCCGTTTTTACGGCCGGACGGTGGCACAAACACCGGGGCAGCGCGAACGCAGCCGGTGGTTGTGGCGGCGAGCCGTTGGCTTGGCGCTGTGCATCGTCATCGGCTTTGCAACAGTACGCAGCTCTGATAAGACACCACTCGCCCCTGCGGTCGCGCCCCGGCCCATTACCGCACAGGGCGTAATCGAGCGAGTGCTTCATCGGTGGGAGCAAGGCGGTGGTACCGGCGTTACGCATGAACGTTATCGTGTCTTGAGTGGTGCTCAAACTCTCGTCATCGAGCGCTGGTATGATTGGACGGCACCGCATCGCTTACGGGTGATCGTGCGTACGATGGACGGTAGCCCGCGGCTCGATCTCGTGACCGATGGACAGCGCCGCGTTAGTTACACCGTCGAGACACCCCCGTTCGTTGGTCGAACTGTGAGCATCGACTCACCGGGTGTGGCACAACTCCTGCCGCTCCTCTACCAACTGCCGGTCGTTGGTCCACTCGGAAGCTTTCCGGGAGAATTACACAATGCCGACCTCGCGCTCTTATGGGCTGCACAACAAGCAAGGCCCCGCCTACTCGGGACCAGCCGTATAGGAGGGCGCTTGGCCATGCATCTGCTCTTCACCGGTGCTGACCATGTCGCAGTACACCTCTTAATCGATCAACAAACCGCGGCTGTCCTGCAGGCCACGCGCCTTGATCCCCAAACCGGTCAAAGCCTGCTTGTCTGGCAAGCGGACCTTCTCGAAAGACTGCCGTGGGCCAATGAATTGGATGATTCTGCCGAACATTATAGTAATGATCTGCTCGATCCGCGCGACCTGTTTGCACGGGCACCATCCGCGCTCACAGTATGGACGGTGCTCGGCCGCGCAATGCAGGTTCCTTTTCCTACAGCGCTGCCTGGCACACCCCTGGGCGCATTTCTTCATGATCAAGACGGTCCATCGTTCGCCGTCGAGCAAGTTTATGAAGGCGCTGATTGGAGCCTCATTTTAAACACCTCACGTCTCGCATACCCCAATACACCTCCTTCCACCTTTGATCAACATATTGGCGACATCGCCTATACTGTCATACCCTCTGGATCGCCTGATAGCGTCCATGTGGAATGGCAGTTGGGGACAACCAGCCGTGGCTATCTGTTATTGTGGGATGCTAGTCTGCGTCGGGATCGCCAAGCATTGGTGGTTCGCTCGATCCTGGCCTCGTTCACATTATTGACGCCGGCAAATGCTCCAGCGGTCCAGCGGCGTTTTCTTCAGCCAAGCAACGATGAACCGCATGGTAGCGGCGTTGCAGCAGGACGCCGTTTCTAGCTGTTTGAGAGGTCCTACGAGGAGATCAGGCGGATGACGGTGCGACGCCGTACCACGAGACCGTTGCATCAGGGCTAGCGCGATGGTACGCTGCTAATCTTAAGCAGATCCATCGCCTGTGGAGCTGCAGTGCGCGAGACACTATGCAACGTCGTTCGCTGGCAATACTCCTGCTGCTCCTCGGGTGGGGCATTCTGCTTGCCGCCTTAAGTGTAGCCCGCTACACCGCGTATAACACCGCGATGCTTGACCTTGGCAACATGGTGCAAGCAATTGCGGATGCAGCGCATGGCGGTGCGTTACACTATTCCACCCCCTCTGGAGTGGCGAGCCGATTAGGGGGGCATGCCGAGGTTATGTACTTTGCGCTGGCGCTGCTCTATCGTATGTGGCCCGATCCGCGCGGGTTACTGGTCGCCCAGGCCTTGCTGGCCGCTAGCGGGGCTTGGCCAGCGGCGCAACTCGCTCGCCAGTTCGGCATGAGTCAGCGCGCAGCGCTGTTATGCGCCGCGAGTTATCTACTGATGCCGACTGCCGTTGCGGCCGTTCTTTTCGATCTGCACGGCGATACGCTGGCCATGCCGCTGTTAATGTGGTTGCTGCTCGCGGTGGCTCAAGGGCAGTGGCGCCGCAGCTTCGTTTGGGCCGGCTTAAGCCTGTTGTGTAAGTGGTACATCGCAGGACCGATCGGTCTCTTGGGCCTAACGCTCTTAACCGCTCGTACAGCACCGTTCGCCCTGGCTGATGTGCCCCAACGGCGGCGCGCCGGCCTAGGGTTGATTGTGCTCGCAATGGCCTGGACGTGCTTCGTCTTTTTCGGCCTCCACCAGTTGTTTCGTTCCGCCAATAGTGGCGATGCAGCCTATTTTAGCTATTACTTCAACGATATATTCCATATCGGTATCGGCGGTGTGGCGGATCGCCTGATTAATGTGGTAGCGGTGGTGTTGCCCACCGCACTCTTGTGGTGCTGGTCGCCGTGGGCGGCACTGCCGGCTCTCGCGATCATTGCGCCTGCTGTAATCACCACGGGGCCAGGTGCAGCGTATGCTTGGAGCTATCATCACTATGCGGCAGCGGTGCCATTTCTCCTCGCCGGTACCATCGACGGCATACATCGCCACGCCT
>JBBRHB010000658.1:0-3293 GCA_038223355.1 Chloroflexales bacterium | reverse complement strand
CTACTACAAAAGCCCCTTTACTTCACCCTCATTTTGGCGAAGGTATTGGTATATGCGTCCTGTATCTAAATGTACGTCATATACAGGTCGTCTGCGAGAGGGGAAATATTACACGTTTTTTAGGTCGCCTTTCACATCATCAAGTCCCATGCCGCGTCACGCTGGTTTCAGTTCGCCACCGTCTATGGTACACACGCGCCTCTGCTGAAACAAGGGTGGTATGTACCAAAAATGTAAATGCTTGTCGGGCTCTATGCTGCTGAACCAAGTTCGGCGGGCAACACAGCGCCGCTGGCTGCTTCCTCGGGCAGCCGGTTGCCGGCATCATGGACGGCCTTGTCCGTATTGGTCACGATCAAGATGGCCATGCCGGCGACGAGCAGAACGATCAGATACAAAATGGCCTGACGATAAGAACCGGTGATACCAACGACGATACCAAAGATCAAGGGGCCAATCCACGAGGTACCACCTTCGGAAATTTCATAAATGCCATAATAGGCCGACTCGCGACCCGCCGGGATCATGCGCGAGAACAAGGAGCGCGACAGTGCCTGCGATCCCCCCAACACCACTGCAATCACCGCTGCCATCGCTAACGCTTGATTGGTCGTGTGTAAAAAGCCATAGGCATAGACGATGATCCCCGACCAGATTACAAGCGATAGTACGATCGCCCATTTTGTACCGATCCAGTGGGCAATCCGCTCAAAGAGCAGCGCGCCAAAAAAGGCCACGAACTGGACCAGCAGCAACACCTGGATCACAAAGGATTGGGCCGTGCCATCCAGCCGTTCTCTGGCCGTAAACAGTTCCTGAGCCAGAAAAACTGGGGCTAGGCTGATCACCGTCTGGATGCCGTCGTTGAACAACATGTAGCCGCCCAGATAGCGCAGTGTCTGCGGCAAGCGCCGAAGTTCTCGAAACGTAGCCCATAAGCCTTTAAAGCCGACCGAAAGGTAGTTCGTGCCGGGCGGCAACGGCTCGGCCACCGCGCGCGTTTTGAGCCGTGCAAAGGAGAACAGCGCAAAGGCCAGCCACCAGACGCCCGCCGAGAGCAGTGACAAGCGGACTGCTAGACCGGTCGAGATGCCGATCTTCTTCGCTCCCAGAACGAGGCCCAGATTCAAGGCGAGTAACAAGCCACCACCGATATAGCCGGCAGCATAGCCGCGACTCGATACTTTATCGCGCTGATCTTCGGTACAGATATCGTTGAGAAATGCGTTGTAAAAGACGACGGCTGCCCCGAAGCTCAGGTTGGCGATCACAAACAGCAGGCCGCCCAGCAAATACCGGTTGCCGGTAATGAAGAAGAGCAGGCAGACGGCTGCGATACTAATAAAGGAGAACAGGCCCAGCAAGCTCTTTTTCAAATTCGTGTAGTCGGCGATGGCACCCAGTACCGGCAGAAAAAAGACTTGCAGAAAGACCGACAGCGACAAACAAAATGGGAAGAATGATGTAGCCGTGACGTTACCGAGGGGTCCAAGCCCCATCACAATGCCATTATCGCCGACTGCGGATTGCGCCAGCGAGGTTAGGTATGGGCCAAGTAAGGCCGTGGCAACCGTGGTCGTAAAGGCATGATAAGCCCAATCATACGCGAGCCAGCCGAAAATCTCACGCCGGTCGTTGATGGGTACCGCAGGCGGTGCAACCGCGCCGGTACTATGAGCAAGTGGAAGGCTACTCATCAGTTCGTCCTCCTTATGGTCCGGGGCTCATCTCAAGGTACCGGCATGATAGCATCCTGATATCACCTCTTCAACGCATCCGTATGCTTTTTGGCGATCAGCAAAGTGCCGCATTGGAACGTAGATTCCAGTGCGGCACTTTGCCGAAGGGTGTGGGCTTGGCATCACCCAAGCAATGTTAGCTGCTAGGGTGTGATTGGCCGCTCTTCGACAACCTGGCGACTGCGCGGGTTACGCAACGCAGCATCAACCGACAGAGCACCCGCACCGGCGACGACCAGTGCTGCACAGCCCATAAATAACAATAACTCTGTGCGGAATGTAGCCCAGCCTGCCGCCATATTCGCTGCCTTGAGCGCTTTCGGCAGCAGGACAACGAGGATCGCGACCGCCATATCGCCCATCAGCAGCAGGCCAAACAGACGGGTTAGGAGGCCGATCACCAGCGCGGCACCACCGAGCAACTCAAGATAGGTGATGAAGACTGCCATCAGCTCAGGGGCTGGAATACCTACCGACCCGAAAAACTTCACCGTGCCGCTCAGCCCGCCCGTCACTCTGCCGAGGCCCGAGAAGAAGAAGGTGAGGCCGACGGCCAGCCGCAACAGGAGTGGAACGAGAGATTGGTACGCCGCAAATCGCCGATCGAGTTCTGAATAAACGCGAGCCATGGTGTCCTCCATACGGTAAGGGAGCTATCTGCACTCAAGTCAACTGTACATGGTGTGCGCCCAGCACACTAGGGACTGGAGGCCCAATGTCGTCAGACTTTAGTCTGAAGCTACATGCTTTTCTCCAGATGCACTGCCCAATTGAAGCATGGCGTGAATCGCTGTAGACCTTCGTCTGATCGAACCCCCGACGATGGCCCATTAGCTTGACGTTATCTAGCGCGCATACTGTAACGACAGTCGGGTTTACGTCAGCAGTTGAGATCGCCCACTAACACATCCCGGGCGGTCGTCGCCTACTGCAGCAACACCGCGTCAACTAGCTTGACCCACGACGTCCGGGAGGAAGAGCCTCCCGGACGGCCGCCCCATCTGCGAAATGACGGCTTGCCTCGGTTGACCGCCGCAAAAGAGAGGGAGCATGGAGCGTGGAGCGCACGGCCACAACGGCCATCTGATTCGGCTAGTCGTCGCTGACTGTCATCAGTTCTATCTTGACGCCATCGGTCAATCGCTGGCCCAAGTCGGCGGCATCATCGTGATCGGACAAGCTGCCACAGCTACCGCTGCCATCGATCTCGTCCGCCGGCACGTGCCCGACCTCGTGCTACTCGATCTTGCCATGTTAGGCACCGACCTGCATCTAGCCCGCAACATTAAGATTGCCAGCCCTGCGACCAAGATTGTCATATTGACTGCACTGGTGGAGGAGGACAAGCTACTCCTGGCGCTCCGGGCCGGGGCATCGGGTTACCTCCAGAAAGATCTCTCGGCGCGCGAGTTGGCCGTGGCCGTCCGGGCCATCCATGCAGACAGAGTGCCCGCCCCGTCACCAGTAGCTGATCGGCAGTTAGCAGAGCTCGGCCAGGAGCAACTGCTCAGTCTGCTTGATGAACTCACGCTCCGTGAGCGAGAGGTGCTCGAT
>JBBRHB010000657.1:0-3307 GCA_038223355.1 Chloroflexales bacterium | reverse complement strand
CTGCTGACGTTGTGCTGATTGGCGTAGGCGCAGCGGGCGCGCTTGCGGCCTCCATCCTCACCCGCGCCGGCTTGCGTGTGGTCGGCCTTGAGGCCGGACCCTGGCGCACCAAGCGCGATTTCGTGCCCGACGAACTCGGCTCGTCCTACTATTGCCGCGGCGGGATGGGACCCAAATTCTTGAGCGAGATCCCGCGCTGGCGGCGCAACGCCCTTGAGCCTTCACGTGAAGCCACCTTCACGCTTGGACGCATGATGAACGGTGTAGGCGGCTCGGTTATCCACTGGGGTGGTGCCCTCCGTCGCTGCCACCCCCACCACTTCAAATACCTGACCCATGTCCGCCAACGCTGGGGCGAGCAGGTCCTGCCCGCGGGCCACACGCTTGTTGACTGGCCCGTCAGCTACGACGATCTAGAAGCCTACTATACCAAGGTCGAGTACCACATTGGCGTCGCTGGCGACGGCGCACGTAACCCCTTTGTCCCGCGCAGCGCGCCCCTCCCCATGCCACCCCTACGCCCCTTCACCATGGCCGAGCGTTTCCGCCAGGGCAGCGCGGCGCTAGGCTTGCATCCCTACCCCACGCCGGTCGCCGTTAACAGCGTGCCCTACCACGGCTTTCCCGCCACCACCTACTGTGCCTGGAGCGGCGGCTTCGGCCCCTTCAACGACGAGCGCTGGCATCCCGGCCTAACCTGGGTGCCCGAGGCGTTGGCCACCGGCAACTTCGACCTGCGGACCCACTGCCGGGTCGTTCGCATCCTGACCGACCGTGACGGGCATGCCAGCGGCGTTGAGTATGTGGATGCTAACGGTAACTGGCAGCTGCAACCGGCTCGCACCGTGCTCCTCTGCAGCTACACCTTCGAGAACGTCCGGCTGCTCCTGCTCTCCGGCGACGGGCAGCATCCTTCCGGCCTCGGCAACAACACCGGTCAGGTCGGCAAACACCTCATGACCAAAATGTGGTCCGATGTATCGGGCTTTTTCCCAGATACGGTCTTCAACGCCCACACCGGACCAGCCGCCCAAATGTGGAGCCTGGACGACTTCATTTCGGCGGACTTCGACTCGGTGGCGCACGGCTTCGTTGGCGGAGCCACGCCCAACATCGAGAACCAGCGCCTGCCGATCCAAATCAGCCGCGAGGCCCTGCCCCCCGATGTGCCCCGCTGGGGTCAAGCATACAAGGATTTCATTCGCCAGTGGCAGCACATTGCTGCCGTCCGCCTCCAGCCGGATACGCTGTCCTACCATGCCAACTACCTCGACCTTGACCCGCGCCACCGTGACCGTAGCGGCCTCGGCTTGCCCGTCCTACGCATTACCTATGACATGCAGCCCAACGAGCATCGCATGGCCGCGTTCATGGAAGGCCAAGCCGAAGAAATTTTGCGGGCCATGGGCGCGGCCAAAACCTGGCGCGGCCCGCGTTTCAGTGGCGTCGTCAGCAGCCACGAGCTAGGCGGCTGCCGCACGGGTGAAGACCCTGCGACCTCGGTCGTCGGCCCCGATCTTGGTGTACACGACACGCCGGGGCTCTACGTCTTCGGGACGGCGGTTTTTCCCACCTGCCACGGCGTCAACCCGACGTTAACCATGTGGGCCCTTTGCTACCGTGCCGCCGAACAGCTCGTTGAACGTTTGAAACGGACATAGCATCATTTCGGTAGACTCAATAAAGGAGTTCAATTCTGCTTATGAAGCTACAAGATCGTGTGGCAGTGATTACCGGAGCGGGATCGGGGATTGGTCAGGCCATGGCCTTGCTCTTCGCGCGTGAGGGCGCACGCGTCCTCGCTGCTGATGTCAACGGCACCGCAGCCGAGGAGACGGCACGCCAGGTTACAGCAGCCGGTGGCACCTGCCAAGCCATGACAGTCGATGTCATCCTGCCGGAGCAGGTAAAAGCCATGATCGAGCGCGCTGTGTCCCTGTATGGCCGCATCGATATCCTATGCAACAACGCTGGCATCGGCTCAACCACCGACGTCGTAGACTGTGAGCCCGACGAATGGGATCGTGTCATGACCGTCAACGTCAAAAGCGTCTATCTCGGCTGCAAGTATGTCGTGCCCCATATGCTCAGCCAAGGCGGCGGCGTCATCATCAACACCGCCTCCGTAGCCGGCATGGTCGGCATCGTCAAGCGTGCAGTCTACTGCGCGAGCAAAGGTGCAGTTATTGCCCTGACGCGTCAGGTAGCAGTCGAGTACGTCGAGCAGGGCATCCGCGTCAACTGCTTGTGCCCCGGCACCGTCGACTCTCCGTGGGTCGGTCGCCTATTGGCCCAAACCGATGATCCCGTCGCGGCCCGGCAGGGGCTTGTAGCGCGCCAACCGATCGGACGGCTGGGCACACCCGAGGAAGTCGCTGCCGCCGCCCTCTATCTAGCATCCGATGATGCGTCCTTCATTACCGGGACCGGGTTAGTCCTTGATGGCGGATGGACGGCTCGGTAATCGCACATACTGGATCATTGAATCGATGTAGAACGTATGACGACACAGGAACTGAACGTCTCGATAACAGATAATGCAGGAAACCTTGGACATCCGATCTCGGAGGACATTCTAGCGGACCGACGTTAATGGCCACGTATTACTTCGACACCAGTGCCCTAGCGAAACGCTATCTGATGGAGCCTGGATCGCGCTGGGTGCTACAGGTCATGGCTCCTACCGCCGGCCACCGCCTCTGGATCGGGCGTCTCGCACATGTGCAACTTGCCTGCGCCCAAGATCTTGCCCAGACACTCGCCAGTCGTGGCGCAGGGCTCAACGTTGTCTGCGCTGACGGAGAGCTCAGCGATGCCGCACGGCGCATCGGACTAACGGTCGACATTCCGACAGACCATGCATAGGTGCATACCGTATATCACCTGACCTCGCTGCCATCAGTGACATTACCAAGCGTGCATCGCAATCAATGCCGGGGGCCGTAATCGCCAGCATCCAGGCCACAATGATGCGACCCCATCATTTTCCTCCGCAAGATTCGGATAGCGGTGTAGCATCTCCATCGGTATACTTGATGAGGATTCTACTCTGCTCTGAGCCGAGAAGTAACAAGCCTTGAGGAGGCTGCAACCGATGATTGACCGCCGGCCGATCCGTCCGTCCCCGCTGCTCTTGATTGCAGCGTTTGCGGCGGTGTACCTGATCTGGGGCTCGACCTATCTCGCGATTCGTGTCGCAGTCGAGACGCTACCGCCGTTTTTGATGGCCGGTGCACGCTTCCTGTTGGCGGGGCTGCTGTTGTACGGCTGGACTGCGGCGCGCGGGGCACCACGTCCCGGACGACGT
>JBBRHB010000656.1:0-3314 GCA_038223355.1 Chloroflexales bacterium | reverse complement strand
TTCCTGATCGTCGGTGTTATCCTGATCGCCTTCGGCTGGGCCTGGAATGCCCGTACCATCCGGTCGATGGCCCTGTCGCTCCGCGAGCGCGAGTTCGTGAATATGGCCCGCTTCTCCGGTGCCCGCACCTTCGATATCCTCTTGCGCGAAATCTTTCCCTACGTGTATGCATACATGGTCGTCGGTTTTATTAACACCATCCTGTTCGCGATCAACACGGAGGCGGCGCTGGCAGTCATCGGCCTCTCTAAGGTCCAGGTGCCGACACTGGGCTCGATTATCTTTTGGGCACTGAACTATAACGCGCTGATGATCGGCCAGACCTCCTGGCTTATTGCCCCGATTGTGGCGACGGTGTTGCTGTTTCTGGGGTTGTTCCTGACCTCGACGGGCTACAACGAGTTCTTTGCAGAGCGACGGGGGGTAGCATGATTCGGCTTGATACTATTGTTGCTACGTATACGACACAGCGCGGGCAGGTCAACGCGGTTGACGGCATCAACCTCCAGATCCCCGCTAGCAGTATCCTCGGGATCGCGGGCGAGTCGGGCTGCGGCAAGACCACGCTAATGAAGGTGATTTACGGTGACCTGGGCTTCCCGCTTGAACTCACGTCGGGCTCCGTCGATTACGGCTTCCGCAACGAGCATGGGCAGGAGGTGACGACCAAGAACATTCAGAAGGAATGGTTCAAGCACATCTCGTACATCCCGCAAAGCTCAATGAGTTCCCTGAACCCGGTGGTGCGCATCCGCGACCAGTTTGTGGACTTTCCCGCGACGTCGAAGCACAAAGCGCAGGTATTGGAGCGAGTGCGAAGCTTTGTCCAGAAGCTGGGCTTGCCACCCGAAGCGATCGACTCCTATCCGCACCAGCTATCAGGCGGGATGCGGCAGCGGATCATGGTCGCGCTGGCGACCTTCTTGCAGCCAGACGTGATCCTGGCTGACGAGCCGACGACGGCCTTAGACGTGGTGGTCCAGAAAGGTATTCTACTCTTACTGATCGAGCTGCAAAAGGAAATGCAGAATACGATCATCTTCGTGTCGCACGACATGGGCGTGCACTACCAACTCACGCATAAAATGCTGATCATGTATGCGGCCAAGGCGGTCGAGTACGCCAGCACGGATGATATCTTTCGCGAGCCACTGCACCCCTACACCCTGATGCTGACCAGCTCATTGCCGACGATTGGCGACGACCGCGCGCGTACGGGCCTGCCCGGCCGGCCGCCGAGCCTGTGGGAACCACCTGCAGGGTGCCGCTTCGCACCACGCTGCCCACTGGCGACTGACCTGTGCCGGACGCAAGAGCCGCCTTTGGCTGAGCATCGCCCGGGACGCTTTTCAGCCTGCCACTATGCCGAAAGCGTCCCACAGCTGAAAGCCACGTTACAGAACGCACCGCGGCTCAGTGAGTTGGCTCACGACGCATCGAAGCCGAGCGCGGTGGCCTCATGAAGACCATTCTGAAGACCGAGCAGCTGAACAAGGTGTACCAACTGGGCAGCTTTCCCCGCACCATTATGCTCAAGGCGCTCAACGATATCAATCTGAACGTTGAGAGCGACGAGCCGGTGATCGTGAGTGTGGTGGGCGAGTCAGGGAGCGGTAAGAGCACACTCGCTAAGGTCATCTTACGGCTGGTACAGCCAACCTCGGGCCATGTGATCATCGCGGATCAGGTCGTCGCCGGCAAAGGGAATAAGCCAGACCGGATGACGTTCCTACGCACGGTGCAACCCATCTTTCAGAACCCGTTTGAGGCGTTTAGCCGCTACCGGACCATCGACTCATACCTGTACGAAACGGCGACACGCGTGGAACAGCTGGGGAAGGCCGCTGCGATTGCGGCAGTTGAGGAGGCGCTGGCCGCCGTCGGCCTCGAATATAGTGATGTGCGTGGCAAGTACCCCAATCAATTTTCGGGCGGCGAACTACAGCGTGCTACAGTCGCGCGCGCCTTGATCCCGCATCCCACCCTGATCGTCGCCGACGAGCCGGTAAGCATGATCGACGCGTCACGGCGCATGATCATTATCAACCTGTTCCTAGCACTGAAAGAGAAGTATAAGACCAGCTTTCTCTACATCACCCATGATCTGGCGACGGCCTACTACATCAGCGACTATATCGCCGTGATGAATAAGGGTACCGTTGTCGAGTTCGGGGCAGCGAAGCAGGTACTGTCTAGTCCGCAGCACGCATACACACAACTCCTGCTGGATTCCATTCCTACGCTCACGCACAAGTGGGTCTAGCCGGCGCCTGAGCGGGAGTGTCACAAGCATGACTAAGGAGGAGTGTCAATGACAGCGAACAATACGACGGATGTGGAGCAGTGGGGGATCTTTGAACTGACACTGAATGGGAGCGCCGACGGTAACCCGTACCTGGAGGTTGAACTCACTGCTCAGTTTAGCTATAAGCACCGAACCGTCGAGGTGGATGGGTTTTACGATGGCGATGGCGTGTATCGCGTGCGTTTCATGCCTGACATGCAGGGCACTTGGCGCTACCAAACGCGCAGCAATCGTGACGAGTTGAGCGGAGTCGAGGGAACCTTTGCCTGTATCAAGCCTGAACACGGTAACCACGGCCCGGTGCGGGTCGCGAACACCTATCATTTTGCCTACACCGATGGCACGCCCTACAAGCAGATTGGCACGACCTCCTACGCCTGGGCGCACCAGGGTGACGAGCTTGAGGAGCAAACGCTCGCAACGCTGCGCAACGCGCCGTTCAACAAACTGCGCATGTGCGTCTTTCCTAAGCACTATGCGTTCAATGAGAATGAGCCCGAGCGCTACCCGTTCCCGTGCCTAGCCCGAGGTTCGAGCACGTGGACCGGCAGTTGGAAGATTGATGTGCAGGTCGGCTGGTCGTTTGACTTCAGCCGGTTCGAGCCGGCGTTTTTTCAACACTTCGAGCAACGGGTTGCGGACTTGATGGATCTGGGCATTGAGGCCGATATTATCCTGTTCCATCCCTATGACCGTTGGGGTTTTGCCACGATGGACGCCGCAACCGATGATCGCTACCTACGGTATGTCGTTGCACGGCTCGCAGCTTATCGCAACGTCTGGTGGTCGCTGGCGAATGAGTTCGACCTGATGGCGCCGAATGCGATGAAGAACCACCGCGGCGACAAGGCGATGGCCGACTGGGACCGGTTTTTCCAGATCCTCCAGAAGCACGACCCCTACACGCGCATGCGCGGCATCCATAACTGCCGCGGGTTCTATGATCACACCAAGCCGTGGGTGACGCACGCATCCATCCAGCAGGGTGCTCTGGCCCGCGTGCTCGAGT
>JBBRHB010000655.1:0-3318 GCA_038223355.1 Chloroflexales bacterium | reverse complement strand
CGCAGTGGGATACGCTTTCAACACCATGGGTGAAAGCTCTCGAGGCACTCAACTAAATCTCACGTCTGTTGCGCGGTCCTTCGGTGACCGCGTAGCGGTTGCGCCCACTTCGTTTTCAATTCAATCAGGTGAGTTCGTGTCGCTTCTCGGGCCGTCGGGCTCGGGTAAGTCGACCCTCATGAATCTATTGGGTGGTCTTGATCGGCCGACGGGCGGTGGGGTTTGGGTTGATGAGATCGAGATTGGCAAAGCCTCCGATAAACAACTCGTGAACTACCGGCGAGATAAGCTTGGTTTTATATTTCAAAGCTTTAACTTGCTCCAGATGCGTACTGCTGCGGAAAACGTCGAAGTGCCGTTAATGCTGGCGGGCGTGGCCAAGCGTGTGCGCCACGCCCGGGCCCTTGAATTATTACAGCAGGTTGGCCTTGGCAAACGTGCCGACCATAAGCCTAACGAGCTATCAGGCGGTGAGCAGCAGCGTGTAGCCGTTGCACGATCACTGGCCAATAACCCCTTGCTGGTGCTGGCCGATGAACCGACCGGGAATCTTGACTCAAAGAGCGGCCGGGAAATCTTAGCACTGCTGCAATCAATGACGCGTCACCAAGGACGGACGCTGGTGTTGGTAACGCATGATCCGGGTGTAGCCTCACACGCTGATCGGATCGTGTACCTGATGGATGGTCAAATTCAGCGCATCGAAACCGTTGCTCATCCGGTGAACGGCCAGGTACCTGCTGAGGAGGTACTGGTATGAAATGGGGCGATCTAGTCGGCAGCGCCGCATCCAATTTAACACGCCGTAAAGTGCGTACGCTCCTGACCTCGGTGGGCGTCGTCGTCGGTATCCTCACGATTGTGACCATGGTCTCGCTTGGTATTGGCGTGCGCGTCGAAATCAACAAACAGTTCGCCGCGATTGGTCTTGAGCGCGTCTTTGTCACGCCGCCGGAAGGGCAACAGAATTTCTTCACCCAGTTTGGTCGCCCTGAACGCACCAAGGTAATCACCCAGGCAGATATTACCCGCTGGCAGGCCCTACCGGCCGTTGCCCCCAACGGCGTACAGCCCGATATTGATGTGAGCTTTGGTGTCGGCAGCGGGGTCGAAATCGCGGGCCATTCGGCCGGGGTCGGTCTGACCGGCAAGGCCAACTTTCAGGCACCCTTTCAAGTAGCACCCACGGCCCTAGTCGGAACTATTGATATACCACCGGCCGGTGGCTCGGCGGTTTTGTACACCGGCGCGCTCAAAAACCTGAAGCTGACGGTCGACGACGTTAAGCCGCTGATCGGTCAGACCTTTAACATTATCCTACGCAATCCCCAGGGACCGACCAAGTCGTTTCCCTTTGTCCTCCAGGGGATTTCATCCGATACCCGCCAGCGGGTCGAACTAGCCCTGCCTGATCGCATCAAGCTCAAAAGCTGGTGGCTCAACGAGCCCGACCTCATTACCAAAGTCGGCTATGACAACGTGCAAATTCGCGCTAAGGATATCCCGTCCGCCGCGACGCTTGTCACACAGTTTAAGGCCGAGGGTTACGACGTCCAATCACTCGAAACGATTTTGACCCTTGCCGATCAGGTATTTGCGGTCATTAATATTATGCTATCGTCGGTCGGTGGTTTAGCCTTGCTAGTAGCATCGTTAGGCATCGTCAATACAATGATTATGTCGATCTATGAGCGGACACGCGAGATTGGTACGCTAAAGGCGATTGGCGCCTCACGCGCAGATATTCGCCTTATGTTTATGTTAGAGGCAGGCATGATCGGCGTGATCGGCGGCATCACCGGTCTGCTGGGCGGGTTCTTACTCGGTAAGATCCTTAACCGCGTGATTCAGTACTATATTGACAGTCGGCATTTACCCATCCGTGGCAGCTTTTTTGTGGTTACGCCGACCCTAGCCTTGGCCGCCATTGCCTTTGCCATGTTGGTAGGCATCGTCGCCGGCCTCTACCCGGCGAATCGCGCGGCCAAGCTTGACCCGCTCTTGGCCCTCCGCCATGAATAGTCGCCAAGCGAACAGTTCATAGCACATTTGCTCGATTGTGGAAGCAATGCTATAATCACAGCCGTTGAACGCCGGGCTAGCCCTGCCCGTGCGCGATTTAATGAGGAGGGGCATATCCGTGGCTTTAGATAAAGATCATCGCACGACAATTATTGATAACTACCAGGTCCATAACGCGGATACTGGTTCGCCGGACGTCCAGATTGCGCTTCTTACCGAGCGCATCAATCAACTGATCGATCACCTGCGGACGCATATCCATGATCATCACAGCCGGCGTGGCTTACTTAAGCTTGTCGGCCGGCGGCGGCGCTTGCTGACGTATTTGAGCAATCGTGATCGCCCACGTTATCTCCAGTTGATCGAGCGGCTTGGGCTGCGCGATACAAACCGCTAATCGTAGTCTTCGTACATGTGCGTTACGCCCGAGGTACCATGCCTCGGGCATTTTTGTGATGAACGTGTTAAAATAGAGCTATGGAGCGCGGTGTTAGGGATTGGGGATTAAACGTAACAGAGTTTTACGTTTAGCCTCCAGTGCCTAACCCGCTCCGCGTATGTGCAGGATGCACAGAAGGAACAGGTAATGGCAGATCAAGCAAAAGTGGTACGAGTGCAGGCCGAGATTCAGGGCCGAACACTCACATTGGAAACCGGTCGTTTAGCCCAGCTGGCCGATGGGGCGGTGCTGGCGACGTATGGCGAGACTGTATTGTTGGCGACGGTTGTTGGTGCCCACGAGGCGCGCGAGGGCATTGACTTTTTCCCCCTGACGGTCGATTACGAAGAGCGCATGTATGCCGCCGGTAAAATCCCGGGCTCATTCTTTAAGCGCGAGGGTCGCGCGACCGAAGCCGCCATCTTAACTGCGCGCTTAACCGACCGCCCTCTGCGGCCACTCTTTCCTAAGGGCTACGCGAATGAAGTGCAGGTCATTGTGACCACCTTCTCCACGGATAAGCTCAACGATCCGGGTCCTCTCTCGATCGTAGCTGCTTCCGCCGCGTTAACGATTTCAGACATTCCGTTCGCCGGGCCGGTTGGTGCGGTCCTGGTTGGGCATATCGATGATGAATTCCGCGTCAACCCCTTGATGTCCGACATGGACAAGAGCCGCCTCGATCTGATCGTGGCCGGCACGCGCGATGCCGTGCTGATGGTTGAGGCGGGCGCGAATGAGTTGACCGAAGACGAGATGCTGCAGGGCGTGATAGCTGGCCATGAGGTCTGCAAGCAACTCTGTGCACTCCAAGAGCAGTTACGCGAGCAGGCCGGGCGAGCGAAGCGCGAGTTCAT